>NZ_JASJXG010000038.1:0-49951 GCF_035018765.1 Variovorax sp. RTB1 | reverse complement strand
GTAGGAGTCTGCCCGACCAGGGCGTCTGGCGCTGTCGGAAAAAGCCGCGCGTTCGCGGCTGCGCTCACGCGGTACGAGGGGTGCGCGCGGACTGGCCCAGGCGGCTGTCAGCCTGCAAGAAAATCCTGGATCAACTCGGCCACGCGTTCCGGCCGATCGTGATGCAGCATGTGACCGGCATCCTCGATGCGCGCAACCCGTGCGTCTTTGACCGACTTCAAGCGCGCGTGGTACTCATCCAATGAGTAGCGGCCCTTCCACCATTTGCTCAGGCTGTCGTCGGCCGCCTCGACCGCCAGCAGCGGTGCGGTGATGCAGGCGTACAAGGCGAGCACCTCGTCGACCCGAAAGATGTGCGCGTTGATGATCTTGTGCGCTGCATCGCCCAGGATTTCCCAGCGCTCGTTGCCATCGGCGTTGAGGCTGGTGCCGGCCCAGTGACTCGCCAGCCAGTCCGCTTTGTCCTGAGTCAACTTCGGGTTGGTCTTCATCAGGCGGCGCGCCACGCCGTCGGCGGCCGGGTAGGCGGCCAGCGCCATTTCGCCGCGGTGCAGGCGCTTGAGTTCGTCGATCCATTTGCCATAGCGCTGCGGCGCTTCGCTTGGCGCCAGGCCGGGCATGCCGAAGCCCTCGAGGTTGACGAGCCGGCGAATGCGCTGCGGCCGCACGCCGGCGTAGTGCATCGCGACGTTGCCGCCCATGCTGTGCCCGACCAGGTCGACCGCCACGCTCTCCGGGGCCCCTGCCTGACCCACGTAGTGGTCGAGCAGCCAGTCCAGATCGGCCAGGTAATCTGGCATCCAGTAGTTGTCGACGCCGCCACCTTCGGTCAGGCCGAAGCCGCGCCAGTCGGGTGCGATAACGAAGCGCTCCTCGGCCAGCGCATCGACCACGAACTGCCATGAAGCGCCGACGTCCATCCAGCCGTGCAGCAGCACCAGCGGAGGCCGCGTGGCCGATGGCTGGCCCCAGAGCCGCACGTGGTAATCGAGGTTTCGCACGGGCACGAATTCGCTGCGGGAGACGCGGAGGGCTTGGTACATGACCTCGATGATATGCAGGCACCGGGCGCTGCGCTGTCGCACACGAGCCCCAGCGCGGGCCTGCACGCGACAGCGCTGGCGGCGGTAGCATTCCGGCCATGAAAAACATCCCATTCGAAAAAGTCAGGCTGGGCCAGAGCGATCTGCGCGTCACGCCGATCTGCCTCGGCACCATGACCTTCGGCGAGCAGGTCGACGAGCCCACTTCGCATGCCGTGCTGAGCCGTTCGCTCGAGCGCGGCATCGATTTCATCGATACCGCTGAAATGTATTCGGTGCCGACGCGGCAAGAGACCTACAGCGTGACCGAAAGCATCATCGGTCGCTGGTTTGCTGCCAACCCGGGCGCGCGGCAAAAGCTGACGCTGGCGACCAAGGTGGCCGGCCCGTCGCGCGGCATGCCTTGGGTGCGTGAAGGCACCGGCATGACGGCGACCGACATCGTGGCGTCGTGCAATGCCAGCCTGAAGCGCATGCAGACCGACGTGATCGATCTCTATCAAATCCACTGGCCCGAGCGCAACACGCCGTTGTTCGGACAGATCTATTTCGACCCGACCAAGGAGCGTACGCAGACTTCGATTCACGAGCAGCTCGAAGCGCTTGGCGGTCTGGTGAAGGAGGGCAAGGTCCGCTACATCGGCTTGTCGAACGAGACGCCGTACGGCGTGCACGAATTTGTTCGTCTCGCCGAGCAGCATTCGCTGCCGCGCATCGCGACGGTGCAGAACGTGTACAGCCTGATCAGCCGCGCACTGGAGAACGGGCTGGACGAAACCATGCATCGGCTAGACGTGTCGTTGCTGGCCTATTCGCCGCTGGCTTTCGGCCTGTTGACCGGCAAGTACGACGAGAGCGGCACCGAAGGCCCCGATGCCCCCAAGGGGCGCATCTCGGGCTACGAGTCGGTACGCAAGCAACGCTGGGGCCGCCCCGATGCATTGCGCGCCTCGCGTGCCTACAACCGCCTCGCGCGCGACAACGGCATGACGCCGACGCAGCTGGCGCTCGCCTTCTGCTACACCAAATGGCAGGTTGCCAGCACCATCATCGGCGTGACGACGGTGGCGCAACTCGAAGAAGACCTGAATGCGTGGGGCACAACGTTGTCGCCCGAGGTACTGGCCGAGATCGACAAGATTCGCTGGGATATTCGCGACCCGGCGATGTGAAAAAGGAGCACGGCAGCGAGACGCCTGCTTGATCGACGCCGAGCCGGTGCAATGCGCGCTGGCAGAATGAGCGACCTTTTTTGTCGAGGCCGGAGCCTGCGTTGAGTTCATATCTGCCATTCCCTGCCGCCGCCATCATTGCCATCGTCGCGGCCTACCTGATCGGCTCGCTGTCGTTCGCGGTGATCGTGAGCAAGGCCTTTGGCATGGCGGACCCGCGCAGTTACGGCAGCGGCAATCCGGGCGCCACCAATGTGCTGCGCTCGGGTAACAAAACGGCGGCGCTGGTGACCTTGCTGCTGGACGCAGCGAAGGGCTGGTTACCGGTTTTTTTGATCCGGCACTTCGGCGCGGAATGGGGCGTGGGTCCGGGCGTCGAAGGCATCGCCGCGGTGGCCGGGCTCGCAGCGTTTCTCGGCCATTTGTATCCGGTGTTCTTCTCGTTCAAGGGCGGCAAGGGTGTTGCCACAGCGATCGGTGTGATCGTCGGCATCGCGCCTTTGTTGGGGCTCGCGACGTGCGCGACCTGGGTCATCATCGCGCTGTTTTTTCGGTACTCGTCGCTGGCCTCGCTGGCGGCTGCGTTCTTTGCACCGTCCTACTACCTGATCGGCGGCAACATCGCCTGGCCCGTGCATCGCACCGTACTGGTCGCGCTCATCCTCATGAGCTTGTTGCTGTTCTGGCGGCATCGTGAAAATATCCGTCGGCTCGCTGCCGGCACCGAGTCGAAGCTCGGCTCCAAAAAGAAAGTTTGACCATGCCCGAAATCACCCGCTTCCACGTCGGCCCACGCTTGTCCGAAACCGCCGTGCACAACGGCACCGTGTACCTCGCGGGCCAGGTGCCGGACGACACCACGCTGGACATGCGTGGTCAGACCGCTGAAGTGCTCGGCATGGTTGAGCGACTGCTTGCGGAAGCGGGCAGCGACAAGTCGCGCATCCTGATGGCCCAAATTTTCTTGAATGACATTGCAGACATCACGGTGATGAACGAGATCTGGGACGCATGGATTCCGGCAGGCCACACGCCGCCGCGCGCCACGGTGCAGGCCAAGATGGCGAATGCGGCCTACAAGATCGAGATAGTCGTCACCGCCGCGCAGCTCTGAGCTCGCGCCTTCGCAGGCGCTTCAGCATCGCTTCAGAAGCGTTTCTCCAGCACCATCTGATCGGCGTCGCGCCGCATCGAGAAGCGGTTGATGAAGCTGTTGCCGAGCAGGATGAATGGCATCGACTGCTCCGACACGATGGCGTCGACGTCGTACACCTCGACATCCCCGACTCGCACGGAATTGAGTCGCAGCCGGTAGCCCGCCGTCACACCGTTGGCCGTGCTGACGCGCACTGGCGTGCCCTTGCTGTAGTCGAGCCCGATGCGCGTGGCATCGGCGGCCGACATCGCAACCGTGGTGGCGCCGGTGTCCAGCATGAAGTTGACCGTGCGACCGTTGATGGTGCCCTGCGTCATGAAGTGGCCGCGGCTGTCGGCCGGCAGCACGATGCGGTTGCCACCGCCGCTCGGGCCGCCGCCACCGATGCTTGCGGGCGTGTCCATCCGCAAGGCAATGCGCTTGCCGCCTGACTCGACTGTGGCCTGTTCGGCCTGCAGCGCGACCAGCTTCACGCCCTGGAAGGTCTCGCCGACGGCAACAGTCTTGGGTGCGCCTCCGTTGACGATCAGGATGGCCCGGCTGCCTATGGTGCCGGTGAGCATCACCGAGGTTTCGGCCTGCGCGAGCACGGAAGCACTCGCGAGCATCAACGCCGCTGCGAGCCGCAGGCCAAACACGTCAATCCCTGAAGTTGTTGAACGACAGCGGCATGTCGGGCACGTCCTTCTTGATGAGTGCCATGGCCGCCTGCAGATCGTCGCGCTTGGCGCCGGTCACGCGCACCGCATCGCCCTGAATGGCGGAGGTGACTTTCATCTTGCTGTCTTTCAACAGGCGCGTGATCTTCTTGGCCTGCTCGCTCTCGATGCCGCTCTTGACCTTGATGACCTGCTTGACCTTGTCGCCGCCGATCTTCTGCACGTCGCCCTTGTCGAGAAAGCGCACGTCGACGCTGCGCTTGGTGAGCTTGGCGCGAAGGATGTCTTCGACCTGCACGAGCTGGAATTCAGCGTCGCCGATCATGGTGATCTCCTTGTCCTTGAGCTCGACCGCAGCGGCCGTGCCCTTGAAGTCGAAGCGGGTGCCGATTTCTTTGGCGGTGTTCTCGACGGCGTTTTTGACCTCGGGCAAGTTGGGTTCGCAGACGGTGTCGAAAGACGGCATGGACGTTCCTGATTCTGGGGGACTGAGTGCGACAATTCTCCCATGATCGTGGAGTCCAACGTCCCCCTGCAGCCTTACAACAGCTTTGGCATCGTCGCGCGCGCGCAGCATCTGGCGCGCATCACCGGCGAGGCGGATGTGCAGGCACTGCGCGACGATGCCGAGTGGCGCGATGCGCCGCGCTTCGTGCTCGGTGGCGGCAGCAACATCGTGCTCACCGGCGACGTCAAGCAGCTGGTGCTGAAGGTCGAGATCAAGGGTTTGCGGCTGGTCGAAGAAACGCCGCGCGCATGGATCGTCGAGGCGGGCGCTGGCGAAAACTGGCACGAGGTGGTTCGCTGGACCGTGGAAAACGGCTTTCCGGGGTTGGAGAACCTGGCGCTCATTCCCGGCACGGTCGGCGGCGCGCCGGTGCAGAACATCGGCGCCTATGGCGTCGAGCTGCAAGACCGCTTCGAATCGCTCGATGCGATCGACATCGACACCGGCCGCACCTTTACGCTCGATGCCGCGCAGTGCGCTTTCGGCTATCGCGATTCGGTATTCAAGCACGTGCCGGCCAGCCCCAACGACTTCGGGTTGGCGGGCCGTGCACTGATCACCCGCGTGCGCTTTCGCTTGCCACGGCCGTGGAAGCCGGTGCTCGGCTACGTCGATCTTGAAAAGAAGATGGCCGAGGCAGCCAACATCGAGCCGACCGCCATGCAAATCTTCGACTGGATCGTCGCAATCCGCCGTGCCAAGTTGCCCGACTGGCGGGTGCTCGGCAATGCCGGCAGCTTCTTCAAGAACCCGACAGTCACACCCGAGCAGTGCGCCGACATCATCGCGCGCGATCCCAAGATCGTGCACTACCCGATGGACGACGGCAGCATCAAGCTGGCGGCCGGCTGGCTCATCGACGCCTGCGGCTGGAAAGGCAAATCGGTTGGCAACGCTGGCGTGTACGAGCGCCAGGCGCTGGTGCTGGTGAACCGCGGCGGCAATGCCGACCCGGTGACGGGCGGTGAGGTGATGACGTTGGCCAAGGCCATACAGACCAGCGTGTACGAGCGTTTCGGTATCCGGCTGGAGCCCGAGCCGGTCGTGGTCTGAGCATGCGTGCCGAGCGACCAGGGCGCGGTGCATCGACGCTCGTTGCCAAGGCGGTCGTCGACCTGCTGCACCCGAATTTTCGGCACCGCATCACTGGCTTGATGTGGGCGCGCCGCGGCCTGTGGGTGATCGCGGTGCTGTCGCTTTTTGTGCTGAGTCGTCAATTCGGCACGCTCATCGCCGTGGTCATGTTGTGCCTGCTGCTGGCACAGGCGCTCAAGGCGCGGGAAACCAGCTTGCGCCGCCAGTTCGTGCGTGAAGCGGAGCTGCCGCGGTTCCTGGTCGGCAAGCTCATCCAGGCTTATCCATCGATGGGCCAAAGAGATGCCGAGCTGGTGCTGCGCGGCCTGCGTCAGTTCTTCATGGCGCATTTGCGCAGCGACAAAAAGTTTGTCGCGATGCCATCGAAGCTGGTCGATGCGGCGTGGCACGAGTTCATCCTGCACACGCAGGGCTACCAGCGCTGGTGCGAGGCAGCGTTCGGCGTCATGCTGCATCACAGTCCGTCCGAAGTGCTGGGTCGCGACGCGCGCCGCAACGACGGGCTGCGCCGCAGCTGGTACTGGGCCTGCAAGGAAGAGAGCATCGACCCGCGCAAGCCGAGCCGGTTACCGCTGCTCTTCGCGCTCGACGCCAAGTACGGAGTGGCTGGCGGCTTCACCTACGTGCCCGACTGCAAGGCGACGGCACGCCACGACGGTTCGACCACTCAATGCGGTAGCGACTTCAGCAGCTCAGACAGCGGCTCGGGTGATGCCGGTGGCTTCGGCGGCAGCGAGTCGACGAGCAGTGGCAGCGGCGATGGCAGCTCGTCGAGCGACGGAGGCTCGTCCGGAGACAGCGGATCGGGCTGCGGCGGCGGGTGCGGTGGAGGCGGCGGCGACTGACCCGTCGCAGCCTTCAAGCCCTCCGCCGGTGGCTCAGCCGAAGTGGCAGATGTAGCTGTACGGCTCGCCGGTCACGCGGATCTGGAACGACGCATTGCCGGGCACGCTGAATTTTTCGCCGGCGCCCGATTTCTTCCACTCGGTCGTGCCGGCCAGCTGGTATTCGCAAGTGCCGCTCACCCCCTCCATGATCTCCGGCGCGCCGGTACTGAAGGTGAGGGTCGACGGCAGGATTACGCCGATCGACTTCTTGGTGCCGTCGGCCTGGGTGAAGCCGTGGCTCACGCATTTGCCGTCGAAGTAGACGTTGGCCTTGGTGGTGACGCTCACGTCTGCGAAGGTTTCAGTGGTCATTGCGAACTCGCTTTTCAGGGGCCGCGATTTTAGTTGCCGCAGCGCCTGACGATTCACATCACCCCATGAAGCCGAGGTTGCGCGTGCTGTAGTTCTTCAGGTTGGGCAGCACGGAAATCTGGTCGCTTGGCGACACGCCGAACCAGTTGGCCAGCGTGGCTCCGAACTGGTCGACGCCGGTGGTCGGCACCAGCCGACCTTGCCCCACGTCGTCGGGCCCGTCGTTGGCCAGCGTGGGCGCGGCGCCGATAAACGACTTGCCCTTGACGGCATCGCCCATGACGAACTGCACGCCGCCCCAGCCGTGGTCGGAGCCGCTCGAGTTGCTGTTGAGCGTGCGGCCGAAGTCCGACGCGGTGAACGTCGTGACTTGCTGCGAGACACCCAGGTCTTTTGTCGCCTGGTAGAAGGCCGACATGGCGTTGGCCACACCCGCGAGCAGCAAGGCGTGCGTGCCACCGGCACCGCCCAGGCCATCGTGGTTGTCAAAGCCCCCCATCGAGACGAAGAACACCTGCCGCTTGGCATCGAGCGTGCTGCTGACGGAAATCATTTTGGCGACGAGCTTCAACTGATCGGCCAGCGAGTTGCCTGTCGGAAAAGTCGTCGCGACATCGGCACCGGCGAGTGCGCTGCTGAGCTGGTCGTTCGCGGTGAGCGCGCGACGCGACACCGCGGCGTAGCTGTTCTCCAGCAACTGGGTACGCGTGTTCATCATCAAACCGTTGAGCGCGGTCGAGCAAGCGGCTGATCCGAACATCGCCGACTTGATGCCAGCGACCGAGACCGGTCCGCTCGAAGCCACTTGGTATTGCGACACCTGGCTGCCCGACAGGTAGACCGCGTTGCCAGCCACCGACACGCAGGTGAAGGTCGCGTTGCCGTTGCCGCCGGCCAGCAGGTCGCCCATGCGCCCGCCCCAACCCGACGATGCACCCTCGGGCGCCGAGGCCTGCCAGTACGAGGATTGATCGTTGTGCGAGAAGAGCTTGGGTGGCAGCGGAACCGAGCGCGCGTTGTACTGCGCCTTGGTCGTCGGCTGCACCAGCGTGCCTACGTTGAGCGCGATCGACAGTGCACCAGTGTTGAAGATCGGCAGCAGCGGTGCGAGCGTCGGCGCCAGTGCGTACTGGCGGCCGTTTGGCAAGGCGATGGCAGGTGCGAGTACGGTCGACGCCAGCAGGTCGCGACCGATCGCGATGTTGCTGCGCAGACTGTTGTACATGTTGTAAGTGGGCTGGTCATAGGCGACCAGTGTGTTGGCGTAGTCGTTGCCGCCATACAGAAAAATGCAGACGAGTGCCTTGTAGTCGCCGGCCGTGGCGGCTGCCGCCTCGCCCATGGCAGCCAGGCTGAGCGCCCATGGCGTGGCCGACGCCGCGATCGACAGCGCGCCGGTGCGACGCAAAAATTCACGGCGCGATGCGTTGTCGGGCTGGACGCCCGGGAAGTGAGCCGACGAAGGAGGCCGGCCGGAGCGAAAAGAAGAATCTGTCATGCGGCGCGTTATTTCTGGACGATGTATTCGGGGGAGGCCAGCACGAGCGTGAGGGCGGCATAGACGCGGTTCAGCTTGCCGGTGTCGTTGTCGGCCGATATCGTGTCGACGGCAGCCTTGAGCGTGGCCAGCGTGGCAGCAGACAGCTCGCCGCCCGCCAGCACCAGGTTGATTTCGTCGAGCAACGCCCCTGAATTGGCGGCAATGGCGGTCAGCGTGCCGTAGTTGGGTTTGAGGTCAGTGAGGATCTGACCCGACACCGCGCTCTGCATGAAGTTGACGTAGCCCGACACCGTCGACTCGTTGGTGATTTGAAACTCCGGCCCGTTGAGGTTGTATTTGCCGAGGTCGCTGTTGGTCGGCACGTAGCCTGGCCTGAAAAAGTTGAAGACGGATGGCGAATGCATCGGGCTCTGGCCGAGGCCGTCGGCCGCGCTCGACAGGTCGCCGATGTTCCACGCTCCGCTCGCCGAAGTTGCGGCCCAGCCGCGCGCCCAATTCAGGAATCGCACGACCGGCTCGCGCAGCTTACCGAACGCGATCGTCGTACTGATGAACGGATTGCGTGCCTCGTCGTCCAGGAGGATCTGACGAATCACCGCCTTCATGTCGCCGCGAACGCCGCTGCCGTTGTTGATGAAGGCATTGGCGACGCGGTTCACATAGGCCGGGCTCGGGTTGCTCGTGACCAGACGCTGAATGAGCTGGCGACACACGAACGGCGGCATGTTCGGGTGATTGAAAAGCGTGTCGATCGCACGGGTAAGGCTGTCGATGGCGCCGGCCTGGGTCTTGGGGCCGGCCGGGATGGTCGTGCCGAGGAATGTCTTGGCACCTTCTTCGTAAAGCGCGCTCAGCTGAACCATTGGCCGGGTGTAGGCAGACGGCGTTTGCTGGCCGCCGCTGGTGTCGTCGTACCAGCCAGTAAACACTCGAGCCAGTCCGCTGACGTCGGCTTGCGTGTAGGTTTCGACCGGTGCGTCGTTGACCAGCACCTGCGAACCATCGTTGTTCAGCTTGTACAACCCGATGGTGAACAGCTGCATGATTTCACGCGCGTAGTTCTCGTCTGGCTGGCTGCCGGTGGTCGGGTTCGCCAGCTGATTGCCGACAAACGTCAGGTACGTGCCCATGGCCGTGGTGCGGCTCACTTCCAGCAGCAGGTTGCGATAGTTACCGAAGGCATTGCTCTCCAGCACGTCCAGGAAGTAGCCGACCGAAAACTGAGGGTAGTAAGCGTTGAACCCGTCGATCGACACGACGAAGATTTCAGTGAGGGCCATCACCATGCGCTGGCGCAGCAGGTCTGGGCTCGAAATGAACTTGCGCCACACCGTGTTGTCGAGGCCGTTGACTTGTCCGAGGTAGGTGGCCGACCCGTATCCCTGGCCCGACAGCCAGTCGACGTGCGTCTGGCTGCGGGGCAGGGCGAACTGTGCATCGATCCAGGCCGAATAGCTCATCGCCTGCATCGCGGTGATCTGCGCCTTGGTGGCGCCCGGCGAAGCCTGCGAGAGGAAACGCGCCGCATCTTTGTTATTTGCGGGTGTGGTGTACGTGGTGGTCGCCGCACCTGCGACGATCGGCGAGTCGGGAATCGCGACACCCATGGTGGGTTGGGCGGCATCCGCGGTTTTCGTTGTCGTGCTGGGGGCGGCCAGACCGGCAAAGCTGCCGCCGCCGCCTCCACCCCCGCCGCCGCAAGCCGTCAACAACGCAGCAGCGCCCGCAGGAACTGCCGCAATCGCGGCAAAGTCCTTGATTTCATCGATGGGCAAAGCCGGAGGAGCCGGCGTAACGGTCCCCTGATGAATTGACTGACTGGGCCCACTCTTTGCCTCGAACGGCGCCTCGAGGCATTGAAGTTCTCTCATGTATTCGTCAACTTTTTGGTGAAAAACAAACGGATTTTAAGAACCGTTATGCATTTCTAAGCCAAAACTGTGTAACGCGCAGTGTTTTTTCCTACACCTTTCTTAGTGTGCGTCCTACAGCAAGCGCGAGAGACGTTACCACCTGAAACCTCAACGCCAACCGCCGCGATGCCATCCCCCGCCGCCGCCGCCCCAGCCTCGTGAATAGCCGAGGTTGAGCGAAAGGCCGATCGGTGATGCGTAGTACGGCTGTGGGTATGCGTAGTACGGCTGTGGGTATGCGTAGCCGGGCTGTACGTACACCGGGGCAGGATAAGCAGCGGCATATCCGGGTTGAACGTAAACCGGCGCCGGGTAGGCCGTCTGATACACGGGAGCGCCGCCACTGCCGGACACAACGACGCCTGGCTCCGGCGTCACGTTCTGCCAGGCGGCAGGATCACTTGCGCGCTGACCGCTTTCCACCGGTTCGATTTGCGATGACAGCACCGGGCTGGTCGTGACCCCCATCGCGCTGATCTGAATCGGCATCGTGCGGCCGGGCGCCATGTCGGAACGCGTCGTGTAGCGGCGGCCAGCGTACTCGTACGTGACGTTGTAGCCGCCGTCTGCGAGTTGGGTGCTGGAAACCACACGCGCCTGCTCGATGTGCGATGCCGGCTGCGCATGCACAAGCGGTGCGCCCGAGCCGAGCGCCGCCAACAGGGTAAGAACTGCGATGTTGCGAGTCGAGATAACCATTTTTTTTTACTCCTGATGGCGAGGGCCTTCCCCGCGTTGAACTTGTTGGATGCGATTGTCGGCGTCAGGTTCAGTGCCTGCCGGTCGGCCACGTTTGCCTTTACCTGGCGTTATTGAATCTACTTGGGCAGTTGCGATGCTTCTTGCTGCCATTGCCCAGCGTCGAACCCAAAGGTGGTACTGCCGTTCGTGCCTTCCCATGCGACTACCGGCCGCTTGATCAGGCTGGGATTCGCAAGCAGTACCGCCTTGGCCGACGCCGCATCGACTACCAAAGCGCGAGCCGCGTCGTCCAGCCGTCGCCAGGTGGTGCCGCGACGGTTGACCAGCGTCTCCCATCCTGGATCGTCGAGCCACTGGTCCAGCAACACTTCGGGCACGCCGTCCTTCTTGAAATCGTGAAGGCGGTAGGCAAGGCCTTTGTCGGCCAGCCAGGCTCTGGCGCGTTTGACGGTGTCGCAATTGGGGATGCCGAAGAGGGTGATCATTTGCGATGAATGATGCCGCTCCGGCGCGTCGGCGACAATCCCGAGTCCCATGGAAACCCTCGCCGATTGGCTCGCACACGCCGAGCGCCTGCACGCAAAGAACATCGATCTCGGCCTGGACCGCGTGCGCCGCGTCGCCGCGCGGATGGGTCTGAAGTTCGATTGCCCCGTCATCACCGTCGCCGGCACCAATGGCAAGGGCTCGACCTGCGCCATGCTCGAGTCGATCCTGACGCACGCCGGCTATCGCACCGCGGTTTACACGTCACCGCATCTCGTGCATTTCGAGGAGCGATTGCGGCTGGGGGGCGAGCAGGTCGAAGCCGCCAAATTGTTGCCGCACTTCGCTGCAGTCGAAACGGCGCGGGAAGAAATCAGCCTCACATACTTTGAGCTCACCACGCTGGCGCTGATGCGATGTGCCGCAGCTGAAAAGCCGGACATCGTCATCCTCGAGGTCGGGCTCGGCGGTCGTCTCGATGCGGTCAATATCATCGACGCCGACTGTTCGGTCATCACCAGCATCGATCTCGATCACATGGATTTCCTGGGTTCCGATCGGGAGAGCATCGGTTTCGAAAAGGCCGGCATCCTTCGCACCGGAAAACCGGCCGTCGTGAGCGATCCGATGCCGCCGCAGAGCGTGATCGATCACGCCGAAGCGATCGGCGCCGACCTTTGGTTGTTCGGCCGCGACTTCAATGTCTCTGGCGATCCTCAACAGTGGGGCTGGTCGGGTCGCGGCCGCCGCTACAGCGGCATGGCATACCCGGCCCTGCGCGGCGCCAACCAGTTGATCAATGCGGCAGGCGCTCTCGCCGCACTCGAAGCGGTGCGGCCCTTGTTGCCGATCACGGCGCAGGCCGTGCGAACCGGCCTCGCGATGGTCGACTTGCCGGGCCGCTTCCAGATCGTGCCGGGCCAGCCCTCGCTTGTACTCGATGTGGCGCACAACCCGCATGCCGTCGCGGCGCTGGCCGAGAACCTCGACGCGATGGGTTTCTTTCCGACCACGCATGCCGTTTTCGGCGTAATGGTGGACAAAGACCTGGCAGCGATGTTCGCGCGCATCGGGCCGCTGATCGACCGCTGGTACTTCACGGACCTACCGACACCTCGCGCCGCCAAAGCAGCCGACATGATGGCACTCTGGCAAGCGCAAAACACCCGTACCGACGTCGCGGCCACGGTGCATGCGGCGCCGCTCGAAGCGCTCCAGGCAGCCATCGATCGCGCAGACCCCGCTGATAGAATCGTGGTCTTCGGATCGTTCTTCACAGTGGGCGGCGTGCTGGTGAACGGAACACCTCGTCTGCAAGCCAAACACCTGTTGTCAAGCGCCCGATCGGCCTAAGCCGACAGTGCAGTCCGCGGCGCATTTTTCTTTTCTTTCGCTGCACACATCAGGGACCGACTTTCATGGCGTTTTTCAAGTTCCGCAACCGCGGTTCTCAAGGCAACGAAGGGCGCAGCGCCAGCGTCGCGTCACCGCCGGCCGAGAGCGTCGAAGCCATGCGCCGCCGGGCCCGGCATCGTTTGCTCGGCGCCGCGGTGCTGGTGCTGGTCGGTGTCATCGGTTTTCCGCTGCTATTCGACACGCAACCGCGGCCGGTTTCGGTCGATATTCCCATTGAAATTCCCGATCGCAACAAGGTCAAACCGCTGACCGTGCCGACCACTCCGGCGCCTACGTCCGCTGCGCCGGACGGGGACGGCGGCAAAGGAAGCGCCAGCACACGCATCGCTGCCGCATCGCCATCGAGCGCCATGATCACCGAGGCCGCCGATGGCAGCGAGATTTCGGCGAGCAAACCGGTGACGACTGTGCCAGTCCCCAAGCCTGATCCCAAGCCCGAGGTGAAGGCCGAAGCCAAGCCCGAGCTGAAGCCAGAACCAAAGCCCGAGCACAAGCCGGAAGTCAAGCCCAAGCCTGAAGTGAAAGCTGAAGCCAAGCCGAAACCTGAACCGAAGTCAGAGGCCAAAGCGGAGCCAAAACCCAAGCCGACGGAAGTGAAGGCGGCCTCCAGCGAAGACGGCGCCCGCGCCCGCGCCTTGCTCGAAGGCAAGGTGGCCAGCAGCGCCGCCGCCACGACGGCCACCGCCTCTGCGACTTCAACCGCCAAGCAGCCCGCGGCTTCCGACGAGGCGGGCCGTTTCGTGGTCCAGGTCGGCGCCTTTGCAGATGCGTCCAAGGCACGCGAAGTTCGGCAGAAACTCGAAAGCGCCGGTCTCAAAACCTACACCCATGTGGCCAAGACGGCAGACGGTGAGCGCACGCGCGTGCGCATCGGCCCGTTCGCCACGCGGGCCGAAGCCGATCGCGCAGCGAGCCGCGTCAAGAGCCTGTCGTTGGCGGCTTCGGTGCTCACGCTGTAATCGCCTACGTGCTGCAGTGGCCTTGCTCGACTGGATCGGTATTGCAGTGCTCGTGGTGTCGGTGTTGCTCGGCTTGATGCGCGGGCTGGTGTTCGAGGTGATTTCGCTGGCGGGCTGGATTGCCGCCTTCTTGTGCGCGCAGTGGTTTGCCGGGCCGGTGGCGGACTGGTTACCGATCGGTGAGGCCGGTGCCGTGTGGCGCTACCCGGTCGCCTTCGTGCTGGTGTTCATTGCGGTCGCTTTCGCTGTGGGGCTGGTGGCTTCATTGACGCGCCGGATGATCACCGCGGTGGGGTTGCGACCGGTCGACCGCACACTCGGCGCCGCTTTCGGTCTGGTGCGCGGCGCCGTCGCGTTGATGGTGGTCGCGGTGGTGGTTCATTTGTTGGCGTTGAGCGGCGGAGCCTTGTGGAAGGAGTCGCGCGGCGCCATTGTTCTTGATACGGCCTTGCAGGGCGTGAAGCCCGTTTTGCCGGAAAAGTTGGCCAGTTACCTTCCTTGAGAGGATTGTCCCCATGTGCGGAATCGTCGGCGTTGTCAGCAACGCTCCTGTGAATCAACTGCTCTACGACGCCTTGCTGCTATTGCAGCATCGCGGTCAGGACGCAGCCGGCATCGTGACCTTGCTGGAGCGCAAGTTCTTCATGCACAAGGCCAAGGGCATGGTGAAAGACGTGTTTCGCACGCGCAACATGCGGGCACTGCCCGGCAACATCGGCTTGGGCCAGGTGCGTTACCCGACCGCCGGCAATGCCTACAGCGAAGAAGAAGCTCAGCCGTTCTACGTGAACGCGCCCTTCGGCATCGTGCTCGTGCACAACGGGAATCTGACCAACGCGCATGCGCTGCGGGCCGAACTGTTTTCGACCGATCACCGCCACACCAACACCGAGAGCGACTCTGAAGTTCTGCTCAACGTGCTCGCGCACGAACTCGAGCGCGCGACGCGCGGCGTGCCATTGCACTCCGAAGAAGTCTTCGCTTCCGTCACCAGCATGCAAAAACGCCTACGCGGCTCGTATGCCGTGGTGTCGATGATCTCCGGACACGGCCTGCTGGCGTTCCGCGACCCGTACGGCATCCGCCCGTTGTGCATGGGACGCAACGCCGATGGCGTGATCATGGTGGCGAGCGAGTCGGTCGCGCTCGAAGGTTCGGGCTTCAAGTTCGAGCGCGACATCGCACCGGGCGAGGCGGTGTTCATCGATCTGCAAGGCCAGGTGCATTCGCGCCAGTGCGCCGAGACGGCGACCCTCAAGCCATGTATTTTCGAGTTCGTCTACCTGGCGCGGCCCGATTCGACACTCGATGGCATTTCGGTCTACCAGGCGCGCCTGAACCTGGGCGAAGCACTGGCCAAGCGCGTGGTGTCGACGGTGCCGCCGAGCCAGATCGACGTGATCATCCCGATCCCGGAATCGAGCCGGCCGAGCGCCACGCAGCTGGCGCATCTGCTCGGCATCCCGTACCGCGAAGGCTTCGTCAAGAACCGCTACGTCGGTCGCACTTTCATCATGCCGGGGCAGGGCATTCGCAAGAAGTCGGTCCGGCAAAAGCTCAACGTGATCGCCAGCGAATTCAAAGGGCGCAATGTGCTGCTGGTTGACGATTCGATCGTGCGCGGCACGACCAGTCGAGAGATCGTGCAGATGGCGCGCGACGCCGGTGCCCGCAAGGTCTACTTGGCAAGCGCGGCACCGCCGGTGCGCTACCCCAACGTCTACGGCATCGACATGCCGACCAAAGACGAGTTGGTGGCACACGACCGCACCATCGAAGAGATCCGCGAACTCATCGGTTGCGATGCGTTGATCTATCAGGACGTGGATGCCATGAAGCGAGCCATCGGTTCACTCAATCCCAAGCTCGACGGCTTCGATGCCTCGTGTTTCGACGGCGTGTACGTCACCGGCGACATCGACACTGAGTCGATCAACCGCATGAACGGCAGCCGACCGCGCATGGAGGAGACGGAAGAAGACTCCTCGCGGCTCGCGCTACCGAATTTCTCTGAATAGTGCTCCGAATAACCTGCGAAGAAGCGAAAGAATCCGTGACCGATCGATCCTTGCCACCCGGACTGCACCGCGACACGCTGGCCGTGCGCACCGCGTTGCCGCGCAGCCAGCACGGCGAAAACTCAGAAGCTTTGTTTTTGACCAGCGGCTTCGTGCAGCCCGATGCAGAAACATCGATGCGCCGGTTCGCCGGCACCGAAGAAGGCTTCACCTACGGGCGAACGTCGAACCCGACGGTCACCAGCTTCGAGCAGCGGCTCGCAGCGCTGGAAGGCACCGAAGCGGCCATCGGCGCATCGACCGGCATGGGTGCGATTCTCATGATGTGCATGGGTCTGCTGAAGATGGGCGATCACGTGATCTGCTCGCGTTCGATGTTCGGTTCTACGCTCAATCTGTTCGCCAAGGAGTTCGCAAAGTTCGGCGTCGAAACCAGCTTCGTTTCGCAGACCGATGTGACCGAATGGCGTGACGCGTTGCGCCCCACCACCAAGCTGCTGTTCGCCGAGACGCCGACCAATCCGCTGACCGACGTTTGCGACATCCGCGCGCTCGCAGACCTTGCGCACAGCGTGGGCGCGTTGCTCGCGGTCGACAACTGCTTTTGTTCGCCAGCGTTGCAGCGGCCGACCGAGTTGGGTGCCGATCTGGTGATTCACTCGGGCACCAAGTACCTCGACGGCCAGGGCCGCGTCATGGCGGGCGCGATTTGCGGGCCTTCGCGGTTGATCGTCGATGTGTTTGGGCCGGTGGTGCGTACCGCAGGCATGGCGCTTGCGCCGTTCAATGCGTGGGTCGTTTTGAAGGGCCTGGAGACGCTCGGCATCCGCATGCAGGCGCAGTGCGCGAATGCTTTGGCTGTAGCCGAATGGCTCGAAACGCAGCCGGCTGTTTCGCGCGTCTACTACCCGGGCTTGAAGTCGCATCCGCAGCACGAGTTGGCGATGCGCCAGCAGTCGGGGCAGGGCGGTGCGGTGCTGTCGTTCGACGTGCGCGGCGGCGACCCGGAAACGGCGCGTGCCAATGCATTCCACGTCATCAACAGCACGCGCGTCGTCAGCATCGCGACCAACCTCGGCGATACGAAGACGATCATCACGCACCCCGGCACGACTTCGCATGGTCGCCTGACCGAAGCGCAGCGCCAGGCGGCCGGCATCGGGCAGGGCTTGATCCGGCTCGCGGTCGGCCTCGACCATATCGACGACATCAAGACCGACCTGCTGCGCGGGTTCGACACACTCAGTACCTGATCGCTTTCATGACCGGCAAAGTTCGCACCCGCATCGCTCCTTCCCCGACGGGTTTTCTGCACCTCGGCACCGCGCGCACCGCGCTGTATTCGTGGGCCTACGCGCGGCATCACGGCGGTGAGTTCGTGCTGCGCATCGAAGACACCGACGTCGCACGTTCCACGCAGGATTCGACCGACCAGATCCTCGCCTCGATGCACTGGCTCGGTCTGGACTACGACGAAGGCCCGATCTATCAGATGCAGCGGTTGGCGCGCTACCAGGAAGTCATTGCACAGATGCTCGCGGCCGGCACCGCGTACCTCTGCTATTGCACCCCGGCCGAGTTGGAAGAAGTGCGTGAAGCGCAACGTGCGCGCGGTGAGAAAACTCTGTACGACGGTCGCTGGCGCCCCGCGGCGGGCAAGGTGCTGCCACCGGTGCCGGAAGGCGTGCCGCCCGTGGTGCGCTTCTGCAATCCGACGCGCGGCGACGTGACATGGGACGACCTCGTCAAGGGCGAGATCACCATCAACAACCGCGAGATCGACGACCTGATCATCCTGCGGCCCGATGGTGTGCCGACATACAACTTCGCAGTGGTGGTCGACGATTGGGACATGGCGATCAGCCACGTGTTTCGCGGCGACGAGCACATCAACAACACGCCGTGGCAGATCAACATCTTCAACGCGCTCGGCGCGCCGCTGCCGCGATTCGGCCACGTGCCGGTGATCCTCGGCGACGATGGGCAGAAGCTGTCGAAGCGGCGCGGCGCAGTGAGTGTGACGGCGTACGAAGAGAACGGCTACCTGCCCGAGGCGATGCTCAACTATCTGGCCAGGCTGGGCTGGAGCCACGGTGACGAAGAGCTGTTCACGCGCGAGCAGATGGTGAGCTGGTTCGATGGCTCGCATCTGTCCAAAAGCCCGGCGCAGTGGGACGCGGCCAAGCTGGCCTGGGTCAATGCGCAGTACATCAAGGCGAAGCCCGACGATGCGCTCGCGCCGCTGGTTGCGGTGCAGTTGCAAAAGCGCGGCATCGTGGCCGACGAGCGGCTGCCTGCGATTTGCGCGCTGTTCAAGGACCGCTGCGACACCACGGTCGTGTTGGCCCACTGGGCTGCGGCGTTTTATGCAGATGTGACACCCGGCGAGGCCGATCGCGTGCAGCATGTCACCGAGGGGATCCGCCCGGTCGTCCTCGCGCTGGCCGACAAGCTTTCTGACGCGACGTGGGACAAGCCTTCGATCGGCGCCGCCATCAAGGAAGTGCTCGTTTCACATGGCATCAAGATGCCCGCGCTCGCCATGCCGGTGCGTGTTTTAACGATGGGAACAGCTCAGACACCATCGCTCGATGCGGTGCTTGCGTTGTTCACTCGCGAAACCGCTGTCGCAAGGTTGAGAGCGGCTTGAGTTTCAAGCTATAATTCGAGGCTCGACACCCGAGGGGGTATAGCTCAGCTGGGAGAGCGCTTGCATGGCATGCAAGAGGTCATCGGTTCGATCCCGTTTACCTCCACCATCAAGGTTGTCGAATCGGAAGTTATCGGATTAGTCCAAGGTTTTGACCCTATCGTCTAGAGGCCTAGGACACCACCCTTTCACGGTGGCTACCGGGGTTCGAATCCCCGTAGGGTCGCCAAATCGGCTTCGGTCGATGAGGCAAGCAAGTCGTCAGCACTTGGCTCTTCACAGAGTGAACGTTGTCTACCAGGAGTGGTAGTTCAGTTGGTTAGAATACCGGCCTGTCACGCCGGGGGTCGCGGGTTCGAGTCCCGTCCGCTCCGCCAGTATTTTGGGATTTGCCCAATGAAAAAAGCCACCTTCGGGTGGCTTTTTTTCGTCTGCACACCGTCCGAGTTGTATTCGACCCCCTTGGTTGCGCAGCAAAGTAGGTCCAAAATACACAAAACCCTTCACCGCCAGCATGGACCGTTATCGAACCATTGCGAACCCCCGTGAGTTGGACCCATCGTTCTCAGTGCCCTGTAAACGATGTGCCGGGCTGTTGCAGGAGTGGAACCGGTTTTGCCCGTTCTGCCTGGAAGATCAGTTCTCGCCGGTCGATGGAGATGCAGAAACAGATGCTGCAGCGGCAACCGAGTCTGCACGTCATAGATCCGCCTCCAGTAAAGAGAAAGACTCCATCGGACTCGAATTCGCGGACACCGTCCACCCGAGCGCGGCGGAGGTCATTCCAATTTCCGGCCCGGCGGGCAAGGCGCCCAACGCAAAAGGAGACACCGGGATCTCACTGGCCCAGCCCAGCGACTACTGGCAGACAGAAGTGTTGGGCGTTGGGGGTAGGACGGACTGGATGGCGCGTCTATCGCCTAAAAACCTGAAGGCTGGAATCGCCTTGGCGCTGGTAGTGATGGCGGTCGCTTTCTTGGGCGCGAGGCAAGGCTATTTCGACACCCGGAGTGATTTCAAGGTCGGCACCGAGCGAGTGCAGACAGCCTTGAATCGCGGGGATCTGAGGAGTGCCGTCCAGCTTCTCGAGGCGATCGAATCCAGTCATCCGGACGACCCCACCGTCCAATCTCTCAGAGACGCCCTCGATCTGCGCATTCAGGAGCGGTCTACCCAGCGCAGCGAACTGCTGGATGCCACCTCTCGCATCGCGTCCAACGCGTCTGTATCGGATGACTCAGCGCCAGGTGCCCCTGAGACGCCGGACGCACCGACTAGCGACCCCCTCGAGCAAGCCACTGGCCCGCTTCGAGCCTCGCAGAAAGAGTGCAGTGTGGCGCTCGCCGCATTGGCACTGTGCCCAAAAGAATAGCCGCTTGGAGGGAGCCACATGCCCATCAGATTGCTGGTAGCAGGCCTGTTGTGGATCTCTGTCGTTCTGTGCGCGACCGCGGCGCCTCGCGCTGAGTACAAGATCGTCACCGCGACGAAAACAGGCACCTACATTCAGATCGGTCGCGACTTGGCCACGCTGGTCGCGGAACCCGCCGACATTACGCTGGAAGTTCTCGAGTCGAAAGGCTCGGCAGAAAACATTCAGCGAATGCGATTCGAGCAGGGAGTCAAGCTGGCGCTTGTGCAGTCGGACGTGTACCAGGCGTTTCTGGACGAAGCCAAGGCCGGCAACGCCGACGCCGGGGACATCATCAAGCCTCTGCGCCTCATCATGCCGCTCTATGACGAGGAGATCTATTTCGTCGCGCGCGCCGATTCTCCGCTCAACAGCATTCACGAAATCAAGAACAAGAAGATCGCCGTCGGGCCCTTGGGAAGCGGCACCGCCCTCACGTCGAGAACGCTGTATCAGCTGATGTTCGGGGAGCCGCTGCCGCCTGCCAATACGCAGTACCTCAGCAATGAAGAAGCACTTGCCAAGCTCACTGTCGACAAGTCGATCGACGTTGCGATCATCGTCGCGGGTCAGCCAGCCAAGCTGTTCACCGAGATGAGGGCCGAGGCCCGCAACTACATCAAGCTCCTGAAGCTCGACGATACGGAACCCGAGTCGGCCCGCGCCAAGAAAGCTTACTTTCCTGCGGTGATACGTGCCGCCAGTTATTCGGCGTGGCTCAAGAACGACGTGCCTACATTGACCGTAAAAGCCTACCTCGTCACCTACGACTACGGACTGCAGTCGACAGTTATCAACTTGAATCGTTTTGCCGAGTCGCTCTGTGCCAACTTCGACAAGCTTCAGGCAAATGGACATCCCAAGTGGAAGCAGGTGCGGCTGGAGCTCCCACCACTGAGCCAGGGATGGCGCTACTACGCGCCGACAGAAAAACGCATGCGCGCCTGCATCGCGAAGCGGAGTGCTGTCAGTTTCTCTGCCGCTGGAGGAACAGCGCTGCCAAGTCCGAGAAACTGCACCGAGCAGGAGCTGGTGTTGGGCATCTGCAGGCGCTGACTCTGGTTATTACCGGCGGACTCGGCTGCTGAACGCGCTGCTGCACGACAGCTGACAGCTACAGGCTGTCCCCCAGAACCACATAAGCGGTCAGGCCGGTCACCATCGCGAGATGCAGCGCGAAGACTCCCCGCTTCTCTCGGGGAGTCATAAGAAATGCGGGTACACCGATCAATACGGTCAGGATGGCGAGGGGAACGAGCGGATGCATAGGGCCGTGCGTAGCCCGGGTCAGTGGGCCTATGTGGAAACCGGAGCGAATCCCCACATTTTGACGGCTGGCGAGTCGTTACTTCGGCAAAAGAACTTTGTCGACGACGTGAATGACGCCGTTGGATTGCTTCACGTCGGCGATCGTCACGTTTGCCGTGCCGCCGTTTTCGTCGGTGATCATGACTTTCTTGCCACTCGATTTTGCCGTCAGCGTGCCGCCCGACACGGTCTTCAGCGACGCCATTCCCTTGCCGTCCTTGATGGCCTTCATCAGCATCTTCGAATCCATGTTCCCGGCCACGACGTGGTAGGTCAGGATGGTGGTCAGCTTGTCTTTGTTTTCAGGCTTGAGCAAAGTGTCGACAGTTCCGGCGGGCAGGGCTGCAAACGCTTTGTTGGTCGGTGCGAAAACGGTGAACGGGCCTGGGCCTTTGAGCGTGTCGACCAGACCGGCTGCCTTGACGGCCGCGACGAGCGTCGTGTGGTCCTTGGAATTGACAGCGTTGTCGATGATGTCCTTGGTCGGGTACATCTTTGCGCCGCCCACGGTCACTTGGGCTATGGCGGAAGCGGCACCCAGGGCCATGGCTGCGGCGAGGGTGATGGAGGCGAAGCGGTGAAGATTGCGTTTCATTGGAGGGATCCTCTCGGGGTAGGCCGTCGCAAAGATGTGCGTTGGCTGCGCTTGATACGGTCCTCCGCTCACATTGGATTCGTTCGGCGCCTCAGGAGGCCGCTAAAGATTCCTTTGCATCGAAGTCCAGTTCGACCTTTGCCCCGCTCGGGTCGTGGCAAAAAAGCTGCCAGATGCCGGAGCCGACCTGTTGCCCCAGTTCGTATTTCCAGCCGCGCTGATCGAAGCGCGCCTTGACCTCGCGGAGACCTTCGGCCGTGAACGCCATGTGGTCGATCACGCCTGTGCGCTGCGTCGGCACCGGGCGGCCAAAGTACATGTGCAGTACCGCCTGCGTGCCGGTGCCATACAGCCAGGCCCCGGGAAAGCCGAGGTCCGGCCGATGACCGACGTGCAGACCGAGCAGGCCGCAATAGAAGTCCAGCGTCTTCGCTTCGTCTTCCGCGGTCACGGTGAAATGGTTCATTCCGACGATCATCTTTGTCTCCGTTTCAGTTCGTTATGCAATGAGCACCAGCGCGCCGATGCTGGTCCGGGATTCGAGCCGCGCGTGCGCCTGGGCCGCGGCATCGAGCGAGAAGCGTTCGATCACCGGCGTCCTGATGGCGCCCTCGGCCAGCGCGTTCCACACGCGCTGCGCACGTTCTGCGAGCTGTCCCGGCGCCGACACGTAGTCGAAAACCACGGGCCGCGAGAAGCTGAGCGACTTGGCGCCGAGCATGTCGGACGACAGCGCCGTCAATGCGCCGGTGGCCTGACCCAGGCTGATCCAGTGCCCGCGGCGCGCGAGCGATGCGAGGTTTTCGTCGCGTGCCGCTTCACCGAGCCCGTCGATCAACACATCGACACCGCCGCACGCATGCTGCACGGCATCGGCAAAGCGGTAATCGCGCGTGACGATGACGTGCTCGCAACCATGTTCGCGCGCGATGCGCGCCTTGGCCTCGCTCGACACGGTGCCCACCACGGTCGCGCCAAGGTGCCGTGCCCATGAACACAGCAACAGTCCGACGCCACCGGCCGCCGCATGCACCAGGATGCGCGTGCCGCGCTGCACTCGCCCCAAATCATGGAGCAGGTAGTCGGCGGTGATGCCCTTGAGCAGCAATGCCGCAGCAACCTCGTCTTCGATGGCCGGTGGCAAGCGCACCACCCATGCCGCCGGCACCGTGCGCACGTCGCAGTAGGCGCCCGGCACCGGACCGAGGTAGGCCACGCGGTCGCCTGGAAAAAATCCGTGGACGTTCTCGCCGACATCGAGCATGCCACCGGCGGCTTCCATGCCGGGCACACCGGGCGACTCTCCGGACACCGGCAGCATGGAGGGAATCCAGCCGCGCCGCAAATACACGTCGATGAAGTTGATGCCGATGGCGCGCTGCTGGATGCGTACTTCGCCGGCGCGCGGTGCCGCTGCTTCACCGCTGTGCGGCTGCAGCACGTCGGCGGCACCATAGTGCGAAAGGCCGACACATCGCGTCGACACGGGCAACGCGCGAGGCAACGAAGACGTCGTGCCGCCGCCGTGGTGAAGGTCACCGCCCTGCTGAAGATACCGCCGCAGATTGACGAAGCCGGCCTCGTACACGCCTTGCGCGACCGTTTCGCGCAACTCGCGTTCCCGTCCAGGCGGCGTGCCAAAGGTCGACTCCCAATGCCAGAAGGTCCGGCGGCCGTCGGTCACCGGCTTGAGGGTGAGCGTCGCCACGTAGCGCTGCAGCGGCAAGGTCGCCTCGACGATGCAGTAAGTGCTCTTGTGATCCTTGTCGGACAACGTCAGCAACTGCTCGCGGATTCGGTTGCCGTCTTTCAGCGTGAAGCTCCTGACGCAGCCGACCTGGTCACCACGCTCGTCGCCTTCGATGCGACTCGACTCGACCACGTCGTGCCATTCGGCATGGCTGTTGAAGTCGCGCAGGACGGCCCACACACGCTCGATCGGCGCGTCGATGATGGTCGAGCGGACGACCTTCTGAAGCATCAGCGACTACCGAAGTGGCGCTTCAAAGCATCGAAGCCGCCCTGAAAAACACCGCCGCCTATCGACTCGGTCAACTCGCGCTCACGGTCTTCGTCGCAGTCGAATTCGGCGCTCCATTCGGCGAAGCAACGCGTGCCGTCGGTCACCGGCGTCAGCTTGAGCGTGGCGGTGTAGTCGGTCACGCCCATTGGGCTTTCGAGGATCTCGTAGGTGCAGCTGTAGTCATAGTCGGACAGGGCGAGCAAGCGCTCGCGGATCGCGCCGCCATCGCGCAAATGAAAGTGCCGGATACAGCCGACACGATCGGCCGGCTGGCCGTTCTCGATCCGGCTGTCCGCGATCAGCGGATGCCACTGCGGCATGCCGTTGAAATCACGAACGCGCGACCACACACTGTCGGCGCTCGCATCGATCACGCTGGAAACGTAGACATTCACCATGCGCTGTTCCTCTTAGTCCTGCTTGGCCTTGGATGCGTTCGACGGCAGCGCAGCATGCGAGCCGCTCACATTGCCGACCAGCTTCTGGATGTCGCCGCCCTCGATGCCGATTTCGCGCAGCAACTGGTCGACCAGTGGTGCCTGCGCCCGGAAGCGCAGCGCAGAGTTGACCAAGCCATCGGCCAGACCGACGCCATCACCATCGCGCCCGCCACCGTTCGACGATCCGCCGAAGCCGTCGACCTGCAGGATCTTGATGCCCTCGATGCGCTCCATCGGGCGTACCGATTCGCGGATGATCCCCTCCGCTTTTTCGACGAGTCGCATGCGCAGGGCAGACATGCGCGCCTCGGGCGTGAGCATGTTGTGCGCTTCATTCATCAGGCGCGCCGCTTCAGCTTCGATCTCGGCACGGATGCGCAACGCCATCGAGCGGATCTTGTCGGCATCCGCATCCGCTTCGGCCTGCGCGCGGATCGACGCGCCGCGGTTGGCGCTGGCATCGCTCTCCGCTTGCGCCGCCGACGTGAGCCGCAAAGCATCTCGCTCCGAGATCAATGCAGCCGCGATCAGCTCGATGGCTTTCTTGCGCTCGGCCATCTCGACCTCGCGCGCGGTGAACACTTTCTCTTCTGCCGACACGGCTTGCGCCCGCGCCAGCTCGGCTTCTGCCTGTGCCTCGCTTTGGGCCTTGCTCTCGCGTGCGACCGCGATCGAGCGCTGTTGTTCGGCCAGCTCCAGCGACATGCGCCGCTCCAGTTCGGCGCTCTGAATGGCACGCTCCTTGCCGATGCGACCTTCTTCGATCGTCTGTTCGGATCGGATACGCGCCGCGTCGATGCTCTGCTTGGCGGCGATCTGTGCGCTCTCTGCATGTTGCTCCCGCTGTGCCCGTTCGACCGCCACTTCGGAGCGCTGACGCGAGCGCGCCATCTCGACTTCGCGCTGCTGTGACAGCCGCGCGTGTTCGCTCTCGCGATCGATTTCGAGCGACAGTTTTTCGGCTTCGAGGTTCTTGTTGCGGATCGCGATCAACGTGTCCTGTTCGACGTCGTTGCGCTGCTTCTTGCGGTGCTCGATCTGCTCTGTCAGCCGCGTCAAACCTTCGGCGTCGAAAGCGTTGCTCGGGTTGAAGAACTCCATGCCGGTCTGGTCGAGCTGCGTGAGCGAAGCGGCTTCGAGCTCCAGGCCGTTGTTGGTGAGATCTTCGGCCACCGCTTCGCGCACGCGCTTCACGTAAGCGCCGCGCTTTTCGTGCAGCTCTTCCATGGTCATCTCTGCCGCCGCGGTGCGCAGTGCATCGACGAACTTGCCCTCGACCAGCTCCTTGAGCTGATCGGGCTCCATGGTGCGCAGGCCCAGCGTCTGCGCGGCCACTGCCACCGAATCGGCATTGGCAGCCACCCGCACGTAGAACTCGGCGATCACATCGACACGCATGCGGTCCTTGGTGATGAGTGCCTTGTCGCGGCCACGGCTCACCTCGATGCGCAGCGTGTTCATGTTGACCGGTATCACGTCGTGCACGATCGGCAGCACGAAGGCGCCGCCGTCGAGCACCACCTTTTGCCCGCCCAAGCCGGTGCGCACGAAGGCGCGCTCTTTCGAGCTGCGCAAATAGAGCCAGTGAAGCAGCCAGACCGCGATGGCGACGACGATCGCGACAACGATCAGCCCGAGGATGAAACTACCGAATTGAGAACCTGACATGGACATCGTCTCCTGTTATCGCGTGATCTCGACAAAGCGTCGCGTGGTGTCGGTGAGCGCCGTCTCGGTCGGCAAGCGCTCCATCGAACTGGCGCCGTAGAAGCCGTCGCATGCGCGGCACTGCTCGAGCACGTACTGCGCATCTTTCGGCGTGGCGATCGGGCCGCCGTGGCACAGCACGATGGCATTCGGGTTGACCTCGCGCGCCGCTGCCGCCCAGCGGTCGATGCGCGGCACGCAGTCGGCCAGCGTCAGCGCGGTCTCGGCCCCGATGGCGCCGCCGGTGGTAAGCCCGAGGTGGCACACGACGATGTCGGCCCCGGCGCCAGCCATGGCGCGCGCTTCGTCTTCGTTGAAGACATAGGGCGTCGTCAGCAGATCGAGCGCGTGCGCGCGGGCGATGAGGTCGACTTCGAGCGCGTAGCCCATGCCGGTCTCTTCGAGGTTGGCGCGAAAGGTGCCGTCGATGAGTCCGACCGTCGGAAAGTTCTGCACGCCCGAGAAGCCGAGCGTGATGAGCCGGCCCAGGAACTCGTCGGCGATCATGAAAGGATCGGTGCCGTTGACGCCGGCCAGCACCGGCGTGTGCTTGACCACCGGCAGCACCTCGCGCGCCATCTCGCACACGATCTCGTTGGCGTTGCCATAGGCCATCAACCCCGCCAGCGAGCCGCGGCCGGCCATGCGGTAGCGCCCCGAGTTGTAGATGACGATGAGGTCGATGCCGCCGGCCTCTTCGCACTTGGCCGACAGGCCGGTGCCGGCGCCCCCGCCGATGAGCGGCTTGCCCGACTCGATCTTGGCGCGGAAGCGTTCGAGCAATGTCGATCTTGCGATGCGTGGCATGGTGTTCGGTCTCCCTTGGTTTTTGGTTCTGGCTTATTCGATTCAGACGCGTCGCGCGTCGACCGGCGTGCGCGACACCTCGTGCCATGCGGCCACGAGCGCGGCAGAAAAAGCTTCGTCGTTGATGTGCAGCGGCAAGCGTTGCAGACGCCGGTCGGGCCCGACGCGGAACCCTGCTTCGATGGTCGAGAACAGCATGCGGTCGGCCTCGGGATCGTGAAATGGCTGGCCGGCCTTGTCGATCGCGGAGACGCCGCCTTCGGGAATCAGAAAGCGCACGGGCCCGCGCATCGCGTTGAGCTTGGCCGCGATGAATTCGCCTATCGCGCGGCACTCGTCGACGGTCGTTCGCATCAACGTGACGGTCGTGTTGTGCCGATACAGCTTGCGCGCCCTGAAGCGCTCGGGAACGGTCTCGAAAGCGCCGAAGTTCACCATGTCGAGCGCGCCGCACGAGCCGACGTACGGCAGTGCGTGGTGGGCAAATACGTCGAGCCGTGTCGGGCCGGCAGACAGCACGCCGCCGACGATCTCGTCCGCCACTTCGGTGGTCGAGACGTCGATCACTCCGGCCAGCAAGCCCGACTCCGCGAGCTTTTCCATCGACTGGCCACCGACGCCGGTCGCGTGGAACACCAGGCAATCGTAGCTTTCTTCGAGCGCCTTGGTCACGGCCTGCACGCAGGGTGTGGTCACCCCGAACATGGTGAGTCCCACGGCCGGCCGGGTGATGGCGGACACTGCCGGCGGATGCGCGACCATGCCGGCCAGCGCATTCGCTGCATTCGCCAGCACGCTCTCGCTGATTCGATTGATGCCCTGCACGTCGGTGACCGAATACATCATGCAGATGTCGCTCGGTCCGACGTAGGGGCGCGTGTCGCCGCTGGCCATGGTCGAGACCATCATCTTGGGCAAGCCGATCGGCAGTGCGCGCATGCCTTGCGTTGCCATCGAGGTGCCGCCGGAGCCGCCTGCAGAAATGACCCCGCCGATGTCGCGACGCGTGCGCACGAAAGCTTCGAAGGCGAGCCCCATCGCTTCCGTCGCACGCCCGCGGTCATTGCTGAAGACGGCCGACTCGCCTTCGGGGTGATGACGCGCAACCTCACGTGGATGGACGCTGGCCGGCGACGGCTTGCCCGAGGTCGACAGGTCGACCGTGACGACACGCAAGCCGAGCTTTTCGATGCACTGGCGCAGAAAGCCGAGCTCGCGTCCCTTGGTGTCGAAGGTGCCCACGACATAGGCGGCGCGCTCGCTGCTGGCAGCCACCGGAAAGTCGAAGACGGCGGTATGGCCCCCTCTCCCGTTAGCGGGAGAAGGTTGGGGTGAGGGTCGATGCGAAGGCGACAGCGACGCGGAAGACGGCGAGATCGCCTCCCGCGAAATATCCGTCACCGCCGCCGCAGTCCCCCCAGCGTTCCATCGCGTAAAACCGCGCACCGTCGCCGGCGCCAAGTCGCCGAGCGATGGCGCCCCATCGCCATGCGCACGCCGGACGGTGAAGACCTGCGTGCCGGTCGACGGCGCTGCACCGGCCTCCGGCAGCTCCGCATCGAGTTCATCCTCATGACCGCCCGAGCGCACACCCAGCAGTCGCTCCTGTAACTCGCGGTCTGCTGCGAGCGCCGCCGCCGGCATCTCCTGCGCGATGCGGCCATTGACCATCAAGCCGATTCGGTCCGCCACCGACAGGGCGACGCCCAGGTTCTGCTCGATCAGCAGCACCGCGATGCCGTCCGCCGCCAGCTCGCGCAGCGCCTGCGCGACCTGCTCGACGATCACCGGCGCCAGCCCTTCGGTGGGCTCGTCCATGACCAGCAGCTTCGGGTTCAGCAACAACGCGCGGCCGATCGCCAGCATCTGCTGCTCACCACCGGAGAGCTGTGCGCCGCCATTGCCGCGGCGTTCCGCCAATCTTGGAAACATCGTGTAGACCCGGTCTACATCGCGGCGTCGGCTCGCCACCAATCGCAGCGTTTCATCGACCGACAGCGAAGGCCAGACGCGGCGACCTTGTGGCACATAGGCGATGCCGCGCTTCGTGATCTCGTTCGGCGCCATGCCGAGGATCTCTTCGCCGGCAAAGCGAATGCTGCCCCGCGCCGGAACCATGCCGGTGATCGCGTTGCACAGCGTCGTCTTGCCCATGCCGTTGCGGCCCACGATGCCGAGCACGCCGCGCTCCAGCGTGAGGCTCACGCCCTGCAACGCATGGGCGCGGCCGTAGTACACGTCGAGCCCGTCGATGACGAGGGCCGTCGACTTGCTGGCCGCTGGATCGCGATCGCTGCTGAACCATGCCATCAGTGCTTGCTCCCCATATAGATCGCCTGCACTTGCGCGTCGTTCTCGATCTCGTCCGGGCTGCCGGTGCGCAGCACACGACCGTTGTGCATGACGGTGACACGGTCGACCACGCGCAGTGCGATGTCGAGGTCATGCTCGATCAGCACGAAGCTCATGTGCGCCGGCAGCGAGGTCAGCAGTGCAACGAGTTCGCGACGCTCGGCGGGCGAGAGGCCGGCAGCGGGTTCGTCAAAAAGGATGAGCCGCGGCGCACCGGCGAGTGCCATGCCGATTTCAAGCTGGCGTTGCTGGCCATGCGCCAGGTTGGCCACGCGCTCGTCGGCGATGTGGCTCAGCCGCGACCGATCGAGCAAGTCGTCGGTCGCGCGTGTCGAAGGGTGCCCGGCGCCCGCGCGCCGAAAGCTGAAACGGCCGCTGGCGACGCCGCGCACCGCGAGAAAAAGGTTGTCCCGCACCGTCAGGTCGCGGAACAAAAGCGAAGACTGATAGGTGCGCCGCATACCCTTGCGAATGCGGTCTTGCGGAGCGAGGTCGGTGATGTCTTCGCCGAAGAAATAGATGCGACCGGCCGTCGGCGGAAAGTCGCCGGTGATCGCATTGAAGAGTGTGGTCTTGCCGGCGCCGTTCGAGCCGAGCACCGCGTACTTCTGGCCGGCCGTGACCGTGAGCGAGACGTCGTCGACCGCGCGCAACGCGCCAAAGGCGCGCGTCACCCCGTCCAGCCGCAACGCATCGCCCGAGAGCAACTGCGTGTCGGCGCGGCTGGGCGTGGCGGGGCCACGCACAGCGGCGGATCGGAGCGGGGTGATCGTGGCCACGTTCAGTGTTCCTGGCGCTTCAAGTCCTGCAATCCGGCACGTCGCGCGTACCCAGCCCCATCTTCTTGAACTCTGCTTCCGGCAAGCCCAGCGTCTGCGAGATGTTGGGCACCGACTTCACCACCTTGTTGTAGAACGACCCGTCCGGTGCCTTGGCCACTTCGGTGATGTAGGTCGTGCCCACGCCGTTGCGGTTGGCGTCGATCTTCACCTCGCCCGCCGGCCCCTTGAAGTCGGTCTTTTGCAGCGCATCGCGATACGCCTTCTGGCCCCCGGAAAGATCGCCCTTGACCACGTCGAGCGCATCGAGCGTCGCCTTGGTGTTGATGTAGTACAGGTAGGCAAAGAGGGAAGGGCTCGGGAAGCCGTCCTTGAACGTCGCCTTGTAGTCGGACACGAACTTCTTCCACTCCGGCGTGTCGATCGAGTCGGCCATCGGGCCTGCGGAAGCCGTGCCCAGCAACGACTCGCGGCGCTTGCCCTTGAAGTTGAGAACAGTCTGGTCGACCGTGATGGAGCCGCCGATCATGGGCTTGTCGCCACCGGCCTGTTCGTACTGCGTCAGGAAGTTGACTGCGTCGGAACCGCCCAATACGACGACCAGGGCGTCGATGTTTTTCGGGATCTTGGCGATGACCGACGCATAGTCCTTGGTGCCCAGCGGCACCCACGCCTTGTCGATCACCTTGCCGCCCTTGGCGCAGTAGCTCGCCATGAAGCCTTGCACCTGCGAATAGGGGAAGCCGTAGTCCTCGGCGATGAGGAAGGTCCGCTTGTAGCCCTTGGCCAGCGCGTGCTCGCCGAGGCCCACCATCCACTGCGCGCCTTCGGTGTTGAAGCGATAGAAGTTGGGCGCAGGGTCTTGCAGCGTGGCAGCCTGTGCGCCGGCCGAGCCGTTGATGAAGGTGACGTTGGGCTGCGTCTTGGCGTAGTTCTTGACCGCGATGCCTTCGTCGCCCGACAGCGGACCAATCATGATCTGCACCTTGTCCTGCTCGACTGCCTTGCGCGTCGAGTTGACGGCCTTGTCGGGTGTCGCGTCCGACGACACCTTGATGAACTCGATCTTCTTGCCGCCGGCCATGCCGTTCTTTTCCTTCAGCGCCAGGTCGGCGCCGCGCATGCCGTCTTGCCCGGGCGCCGCGAACGGACCTTCGAGCGAGGCCAGCAGGCCGATCTTCAAGACCTCTTGCGCCTGGGCCATGCCCGCGAGGCCGGCCATGGCCAGCGCCGCTGCGGCACCGACGAGGCTGCGCGCGAATATCTTCTTGTGCTCTTGCTTAACCGTCATGTCTCGCTCCTGTTTGTGGTTGTCGAATGCGGCCTCTGCCGCGGCTGGGGACCTCGACCCGACAGGCGACTGCGCAGGTGTTGCCACAAGCCCAGCAAGCCGTCGGGTGAGAACAGGACGATCGCGAGGAAGACCCCGCCGATCACAAGATTGAAGCGCTCGCGGTCGACCAGGTCGATGGCGAAGTTCTGCAAAAGCACGAAGACCACGGCGCCGATGAACGCGCCGATCGGGTGCTTCATGCCGCCGAGCACGGCGATGATGAGGATGTTGATCATCGCGCCGATACCGACGGTGCCGGGCGAGATGCGGCCGTTGTACCAAACCAGCAGCACGCCGCCGATGGCCGCCAGAAAGCCCGCCACCGCATACGCCGCCACGCGGTGCGCGGTGACGTTGTAGCCCAGCGCCTGCATGCGCCGCGGGTTGTCGCGGATGCCTTGCAGCGCCACGCCGAAGGGTGCGCGAACGAGGTGCTTTACCAGGAAGTAGCCCGCGACCGAGCAGGACAGCACCAGGAAGTAGAACGGCATCGGCTCGCGCAGGTCGAGCCCGAAGACGATCGGCGCGGCGAGTTTGCTGAAGCCCTGGAAGCCGTTGAAGAGCGTGTAGTTCTGTTGCGCCAGATAGAAGAATGCGACACCCACCGCCAGCGTGATCATGATCGTGTAGATGCCTTCGGTGCGCACCGACAACCATCCGATCGCGGCGGAGAACATGGTCGACAGCGAGAGCGCTGCAATCACCGCCAGCCACCACGGCCATCCGAGGCTGATTGCCGCGTTGCTGCTGCTGCCGATGATGGCGACCAGGTAGGCGGCGAAGCCCGCCACCGTCATTTGCGCCAGCGACACCATGCCGCCATAGCCGCCGAGGAAGGTGAGCGACAACGCGACCAGACCGAGCGCGAGCGATTGCGCGCCAATCTGGAAGGTGAAAAAGGGCGTTGCGAAGAAGGGATAAAGCAGCACCAGCGCGGCAACCAGCACATGGCGCCAGCGCACCGGGCGGAACAGCACGCGCAGCCAGCGCGGGAGGTCGCCGTGCGCTGGCAGTGGTTCGGCCGGGCGTGTAGTGCTTGTGGTGCGCGTGCTGCGCGTGGTGATGGCGGCGCGTGGTAGCACCGCGACACCGGCCGCCGGCGACTTCATCGCCCGTCGCCACTGCGCTGCGCTCATGTCGCTTTTCCCATCAGGCCACGCGGTTTGAACGCGAGCGCAACCACCATGATCACGAAGGTGAAGACCACGCTGTAGGTCGGCGCATAGGCCAACCCGAACTGCTCCGCCAGGCCAATCAGCAGCGCGCCGATGGCGGCGCCGACCACGCTGCCCATGCCGCCGACGATGACCACCACCAGGGAAGCCAGCAGATAGCGTGTGTCTTCGCCCGGCGAGATCGACAGGGCGGTGCCACCCACCACGCCGGCCAACCCGGCGAGCCCGGCACCGATCGCGAAGGTCAGCGCGAACACCAGTTGCACGTTGACGCCCGCCGCGGCCAGCATGCCGCGGTCGTCGACGCCGGCGCGGATCATCATGCCGATGCGCGTGCGCGCCAGCAGCAGCCAGAGGCCCACGCCGATGACGATCGATGCCAGCAACACGAACAGTCGGTAGGTTGGAAACTTGGCGACGAGGGGAAGGGTGGTCGAGCCGTAGATCCACGCGGGTGGATCGAAGGTGTAGATCTCCGCGCCCCAGATCCACAGCATCAAGTCGGCGAAGACGATCGACAGGCCGATGGTCACCAAGGTCTGCCGAAGGTCTTGCCCCTGCATGTGCCGGAACACCAGCAACTGCATCAGCAGCCCGAGGATCGCCGAGGCCAGAAAGCCGGCAATGACAGCGAGCACCCACGAGCCCGTGTGCTCGCCGACGAACCATCCCACGTAGGCACCGAAGAGATAGAGCGAGCCGTGCGCGAGGTTCACGTTGCGCATCAGCCCGAACACCAGCGTGAAGCCGCTCGCGACCAGGAAGTAGAGCGACGCGAGCGTGAGGCCGTTGAGCAGCGTCTTGAAGTAGAGCGGGTAGTTGTCGGAGATGGCCCAGACAGAGAACACTGCGATGGGCACTCCGAAAATCAGCCAGAGCGCCAGCGACTTCCGATTCATGCGCGCCATGCCGTTCATGCGACGCGTTCCCAGGCACGCTCGGACGCGATGTTCGGCGCCTTGGCGAACACGCCGTCCTTCATCACCGCGAGGATGCGCTTGGGGTCGCGCAGGATCGACAGGTTGGCGAGCGGGTCGCCGTCGATCAGCAGCATGTCGGCCAGATAGCCATCCTTAATGACGCCGAGTTCGTTGGGCTGCATCATGATTTGACCGCCGTAGAGCGTGGTCGAACGGATGGCTTCCATGGGAGTGAAGCCGAGGTACTTGACGAAAAACTCCAGGTCGCGTGCGTTCTGCGTGTGCGGCGTAAAAGCGAAACCGTAGTCGCCGCCCGGCAGCACGCGAATGCCACGCTTGTGCATCTTGGAGAGCGACTCGAGCGCGGCGTCCCATTCGATCTGGTAGCCCATGTCGGTCGCCATCGCGTTGGTGATGCCGAACGCTTCTGCTTCGTTCAGCATCGCGTAAAGGATGGCGATGCCCGGTGCGACGAAGACTCGGTCTTTGGCGGCTTCGAGCATGTCCAGCGCCTCGTTGTCGACGAAGCTGGCGTGGTAGATCAGGTCGATGCCGTGCCGCAGTGCCTGCTTCACGCTGTCCGACGAGCGGGCGTGCGCGATGCCGCGCTTGCCGCGGATCTTGACTTCGCGCATGGCCGCGGCGACTTCTTCATCGAGCATCCATGTCGTCTCCGAAGGCGACTGCGGCGTGAAGTTATCGCCCGACAGATTGAGCTTGACCGAGTCGACGCCGTACTTCAAGAACATCCGCACGGCCTTGCGCATTTCATCCGCACCCGAGATGTTCACGCCGAAGCTGAACTCCGGGAACGGCAGGTGCGGCAAGGTCTCGTCGCCCAGCCCGCCGAGCACCGTGATCTCCTGGCTGGCGGCCAGGTAGCGCGGTCCGGGAATCTGGCCCGAATTGATCGCGTTGCGGATCACCACGTCGAGCCGCGGCTTGGCGCAGGCCGCACCGACGCACGAGGTAAAGCCGGCTTCGAGGTATCTCTTTGCGACCTTGGCGCACCACAGCACGTGTTCCTCGAGCGGCAGTGTCTGAATGGCCGACAGCGTGGCGGCATCGTTCCATGAGAAGTGCGTGTGCGCCTCGCACATGCCGGGCATCAAGGTCGCGCCGGCACCATCTATGACAGTGGCCCCGCTCGGCGCGATCGGTGCCGTGCTTCGACCGACCTGCCGGATGCGGTTGCCGCGCACCAGCACGCTGCCGCTGAAAGGGTTCTGTCCGGTCCCGTCGAGGATGCGGACGTTGGTGAAGACGACATCGTTCATGGCGTGCTCCTTTGCTGCTCAAGCAGCCCAGCGGGTGGTGCGTGCCGAACGCATTGGCGGCGCGCGGTGGAACTCGCCGTCTTTCATGACGGCCATGATTCGCGACTTGTCTTGCAGCACGGTGATGTCGGCCAGTGGGTCGCCGTCGATCAGCAGGATGTCGGCGAGGTAGCCTTCGCGGATGTAGCCGAGCACCTTGCCCATGCGCATCATCGGACCGCCCCAGGCGGTGGCAGAAAGCAGCGCTTCCATCGTGCTCATGCCCACGTACTTGACGAAGTATTCGAGGTCTTTGGCATTGGTGCCGTGCGGCGTCCATGCAAAGCCGTAGTCGCCGCCGGGCAGGATCCGGACGCCGCGTTTGCGCAACGCCCGCATGCTCTCGACCGCGGCATCGAGCTCGCGGTGGTAGCCCATCTTCATCGTGACCTCTTTGGTCAAACCCCATTGGCTCGCGTTGTGGCAGGTGTTGATGAGCCATGCAAGACCGGGTGCGATGAAGTGCTCTGTCTTGTGGGCTTCAAGCAGGTCGAGCGCCTCGGTGTCGGCAAAGCTCGCGTGGTAGATCACCTCGATGCCCTGCTTCACGCACTGTTTGATGGCCCAGGTCGAGCGCGCGTGGGCGGCGACGCGTTTGCCCCAGGCCTTGGCCTCCTGCACGCAGACGCGGATCTCTTCTTCGGTGAACTGGCTCATCTCGCTCGACATGCCGGTAATCGACTCGCCCGACAGATTGATCTTCACCGAGTCGACGCCCCACTTGGCCATCATGCGAACGCAACGGCGCATCTCTTCAGCGCCACTTACGACGGCGCCGAACGCGAACTCCGGCTGCGGCAGATGCGGTTGTGTGCTGTCGCCGAGTCCGCCTGGCACGGTGATCTCTTGTCCAGCGGCGAGGTAGCGCGGGCCGATGATCGTGCCGTCGGCGATCGCATTGCGGATCACAACATCGAGCCGTGGCTTGGCCGCTGCCGCACCGACGCAGCTGGTCCAGCCCATGTCGAGGTACTTCTTGGCGACCTCGGCGCACCACAGGATGTGCTCCTCCGGTGGCATGCGCTGGATCGCATCGAGACTCGGCTGGTCGTTCCATGAGAAGTGCGTGTGCGCCTCGACCATGCCCGGCATCAGGAAAGCGCCGGCACCGTCGATGACTTGCGCGCCGTGGATGGGAGCTTGCCTCGCGCCGTAAGCGGTCTTGACGACGCGCGAGATGCGATTGCCTTGCACCAGCACGTCGCCGGTGAAGGGCGCCTCGCCGCCGCCGTCGAAGACGCGCACGTTGGTGAAGAGAACGTCTGCCATGGTCGTGCTCCCTACTGGATGCGATGGACGCGGTCGTGCGTCGCAAGAAATTCGCGCAGTTCGCGCTGGCATTCGTCGGGCCGCTCGACCGGTGTCCAGTGGCCGCATTTGGGCAGCACCACCACGCGCTTGCTGGCCGCGCGGTGCAGCCGGTCGGCCATGGCGCGCACGGCTTGCGGCGGCGCCACGCCGTCTTCGTCGCCAGTCACCAGCAGCACCGGCGCTTCGATTTGCTCGACGGCTGCAGCCTGCGCGCCGGCCAATGCTTCGCAGCTGCGTGCATAGGCTTCGCCTTCCTGCCGCATCAGGCTCTCGCGCACGAATGCGACCACCACCGGAAGCCGTTGCCGCGTGTCGGCGGAGATGGCGCCCTGCAGCAACGACTGGGTGATGTCGTGCATGCCCGCAGCGCCTTCGCGGGCCTTGGCGGCGCGGGCCTGCATTGCAGCGCGTGCGGCATCGGGCGGTGCCATCAGCGGCCCGAACAAGCTCATGCTGGCGACCAGCTTCGGACGCGTCGCAGCGATGTGCTGGCACACGATGGTGCCCATCGAATGGCCGAGCCAGTGCGCCCGCGCGATGCCCAGCCGTTCGCAGATGCCAAGCAACGTGTCGACATAGCGCTCGATCGAAAGAGCGCCTTCGACGCTTTGCGACCGGCCACTGCCGGGCAGGTCGACCCGCACCACGCGGTGCCGCGCCAGCGCCGGCATCAACGGCGTGTAAGTGTTGGAGCTGCCGCCTAGGCCGTGCACGCAGACCACGACAGGGCCGTCGCCTTCTTCTTCCACCGCAACGCGGTCGATGAGCTGGAATGTCATGGCGATGTCGGTGTTGTCATTCGAAGCGGTTCTCGATGACGCCGACGCCGTCGATCTCGACGCGCACGACGTCACCCGAACGCAGCCATTGCGGCGGCTTCATTCCCATGCCGACACCCGATGGCGTGCCGGTCGCTATCACGTCGCCGGGGTACAGCGTGATGCCGCGCGAGCAGGTTTCGATGAGCGTCGGAATGTCGAAAATCATGTCGCGCGTCTGGCCGTCTTGTCGCAACGTGCCGTTGACCCAGCCGCGCACGCGGGTGGCGCGACCATCGACCTCGTCGGCCGTCACGATCCACGGTCCCATTGGGCAAAAGGTATCGAAGCTCTTGCCCAGGTCCCATTGCTGGTGGCGCATCTGCACGTCGCGCGCGGTCACGTCGTTGACGACCGTGTAGCCGAAGACATGGTCCATGGCGCGCGAGCGGGGGATGTTGCGGCCACCGCGGCCGATGACGACCGCGAGCTCCGATTCATAGTCGATCTGCACCGAGGCAGCCGGTGCCGGAAGCTGCACCGTGTCGTTGGGGCCGATCACGCATTCGGCCAGCTTGCCGAAGACGATCGGCCATGCTTCGGCTTCTGGTTTTGCGTTGAACACCGACCCCGCCAGCTCCGCCGCATGTGCGTGGTAGTTGCGGCCGACGCAGAACAGGCTGCGCAGCGGGCGCGGCAATGGCGAGCGCAATGTGATCACATCGACCGGCAGTCGTGCACCCGAGGCTTGTGGCAGCATTTCGTCGCGTGCCATCGCCTGGATCAGCGGCAGCGTGCCGAGCGAAGGATCGCGCACGGCCAACGGCGTGGCCTCGCGGCCATCCTGCGAAATGGTGCCGACATGGTCGCGGCCACCCCAACTCCAGCTGGCAAAACGCATAGACTTTGTCTCCATATTGCCCCGTGGTCTTGCCGGTGTTCACTGGCCGCCACGAGATCTCGGAAGTCATTTTTGAGACTTGCGTCTCAAATCTGGTTGGCCGCATCATACGGTCGGCGTCACGAAATTCACAAGCCGACACAAACCCTTCCTGACCCGTACAAACCCGATGCCGCGACTCAAATACAAGCTGACCGATCCGCCGATCGCACCCGAAGGCGGCGTTCGCGCAGCGACCTTCAAGGCCTTGCTCGAAGCCGCGATGGACATCATTCGTTTGAAGGGTCGTATCCCTTCGGTCGCCGAGGCGGCTGCGCGATCGAAGGTCTCGCGCGCCACCGCATACCGTTACTTTCCGAGTCGCAGCGCGCTGGTGACAGCGGTGGTCGACAGCTCTTTGGGGCCGGTTCGCAAGCTTGCTTCGGACAAGCCGAACGGACGTGAGCGCGTGCACGAGCTGTTCATCAAGACCTTCCCGCGCTTCAAGGAATTCGAGGCGCAAATGCGTGCTGCCGCGCAGTTGTCGCTGGAGCAGTGGGGCCTGGAGCGTGCAGGGTTGTTGGAGGAAGAACCCTATCGGCGCGGCCATCGCGTGGGCATTCTCGAACATGCGCTGCAGCCGATGATTCCATTGCTGCGACCGGACGTGCGCGACCGTTTGCACCAGGCGCTGTCGGTCGTCTACGGCATCGAGCCGTATGTGATCTTGAAAGACATCTGGGGTCTGCGTGACCGTGAGGTCGAGCGCACCGCGCTGTGGATGGCGGATGCGTTGATCGACGCGGCACTGCGTGAGTCCGGACCCGACCCGCTGCCGCCGCTCGCGGATGCCGCGAGCGCGCAAGAGAGCACGGTCGCCGTGGATCCCGAGTGGCTCGACGCGCAGTACAACAATCGCGCGCGCATCCCCGAGCATCCGGCCATCCTCCGCTATTGGGCCGACGCATCCGCCGACGCGTTCAAGCGACCGGACTGGGTGCTCGATGTCGCTTATGGCGACCATGCGAGCGAGCGGCTCGACATCCTCCCTGCGCGCTCGGGCGCCCCCGTCTTCGTCTACATCCACGGCGGCTACTGGCGCGCACTCGACAAGCGCGACCATGCCTTCATTGCGCCGCCGTTGCATGCCGCGGGTGCGATGGTCGTGCAGTTGAACTACGCGCTGTGCCCCGCGGTCGGCATCGAGCACATCGTGCTGCAAATGGTGCAGGCGCTTGCATGGGTCTATGGAAATGCAGAAGCACATGGCGGTGATCGCGAGCGCATCGTGGTGGCCGGCCACTCCGCCGGCGGTCATCTCGCGACGATGCTGCTGGCCTGCGATTGGCGCGCCGTGGCGCCGGACCTGCCGCGCGACCTGGTCAAGTCGGCACTGTCGATATCGGGTGTGTATGAGCTGGAGCCGCTGCGGCATGCGCCGTTTCTGTCGGCCGACATCGGGCTGACGGAAGCATCTGCGCTGCGCCTGAGTCCGCTGCGGATGCGCGCGCCCACGATGGGCTCGCTGGTGACAGTCGTCGGGGCCGACGAGAGCGAAGAGTTCTTGCGTCAGGCCGATGCGATGTCTTCCGCATGGGGTCCGGACATCGTCGTGGCCAACGAACGTGTTGCCGGCAAGAACCACATGAGCGTGCTAAACGATTTGGCGGACCCGACGTCATCGACTTACGCGCATGCGCTGTCGTTGCTGGGGCTGTCAGGTCCGGCGCGCGGCTGAGCTAGGCCGATTCGTCGGAGCGCCCTCAGCCCCGGCGTTTTCTAGCCGCCGCGCAAGTGCAGGTGCGTCGAGTTCTTCACTTCTTCCATCACGGCATAGGTCCGGGTTTCGCGCACACCCGGCAGTTGCCAAAGCACGCTGCCCGCGAAGGCGCGGTAGTCGCCCATGTCGGCGCTTCGGGTCTTGAGCAGGTAGTCGAAGCCGCCTGCGACCATGTGGCACTCCATGATTTCAGGGCGTACTTGTACCGCTGCCTTGAACTGATCGAACACGTTGGGTGTCGTGCGATCGAGCATCACCTCGACAAAGACCAGCATGCTGGCGCCCAGCTTGAGCGGGTTGAGTCGCGCTTCGTAGCCGAGGATGTAGCCCTCGCGCGTCAGGCGCTGGACGCGGGCCAGTACGGCGGTCGGCGACAGGCCGATCGTGTCCGCGAGCTTGATGTTGGAGAGGCGGCCGTCGCCCTGTAAAGCGGCGAGGATGCGAACGTCGAGTCGATCCAGACCCGGAGGAGGATCTTCTATGGGTGGCGCGGAAGTCTTTGGTGGTTTCTTCGGCTTAATCATCTGAATTCGAAATAAACGTCGGTGCAAGGCCCGGCATTATCAGTTTAACCACCAAAGAACGCCGCCATGACCGCCACTGTCGCACCTTTCACACCGGACATCGCTTTGAACAACAGGTCGGACCCCGCTTCCGACATCGCCTTGCAGCGCTCGATGCCCCTGCCGTTCAGCGACTTCGCCGATGCCCTCGACACCGCGACGCCGCTGCGTTCCCACATCACGGCGGCCTATCGAACGCCGGAGCCCGATGCGCTTGCGCCACTGTTGCAAGCCGCACGTCTGGAAGGCGAGGCTTCAGCGGCAGCGCACAGGCTGGCGCATCGCATCGCCACCCAACTGCGGAACCGGAAGAACGCGACCGGCCGCGCCGGCCTGGTACAGGGTCTGCTCCAGGAATACGCGCTGTCGTCGCAGGAAGGCGTTGCGCTGATGTGCCTGGCCGAGGCGTTGCTGCGCATCCCCGACGCGGCCACCCGCAATGCCTTGATCCGCGACAAGATCGCGCATGGTCAGTGGCAGGCGCATGCCGGCCGCAGTCCGTCGGTGTTCGTCAACGCAGCGACATGGGGTTTGCTGTTGACCGGCAAGCTGGTCGCCACGCACAGCGAAGCCGGCCTGTCGAACACGCTGACACGGCTGATCGGCAGGGGCGGTGAGCCGTTGATTCGGAAGGGCGTCGACATGGCGATGCGGATGATGGGCGAGCAGTTCGTCACCGGCGAAAACATTGCGCAGGCGCTCGACCATGCGAAGCAGCTGGAGGCCGAAGGCTTTCGCTATTCGTACGACATGCTCGGCGAGGCCGCGTTGACCGCGCACGACGCCGAGCACTATCGCGTGGCTTACGAGCAGGCGATTCACGCGATCGGCAAAGCATCGGCCGGCCGCGGTGTGTACGAAGGGCCGGGCATCTCGATCAAGCTGTCGGCGCTGCATCCACGGTACGTCCGCGCCCAGCATGCGCGCGTGATGGACGAGCTGTATCCGGTGCTGCGCGACCTCACGCTGCTGGCGCGGCACTACGACATCGGCATCAACATCGACGCCGAAGAAGCCGACCGGCTCGAACTGTCGCTCGACATGCTCGAAAAGCTCTGCTTCGAGCCTGCGCTCGCGCAATGGAACGGCATCGGCTTCGTCATTCAGGCGTACCAAAAGCGCTGCCCGTTCGTCATCGACTTCGTGGTCGACTTGGCGCGTCGCAGCGGCCACCGGCTGATGGTGCGGTTGGTCAAGGGCGCCTACTGGGACAGCGAAATAAAACGCGCGCAGATCGACGGGCTCGAAGGCTATCCGGTGTTTACGCGCAAGGCCTACACCGACGTGTCGTACCTCGCGTGCGCACGCAGGTTGCTGGCAGCGCCCGATGCGGTCTACCCGCAATTCGCCACGCACAACGCGCACACGCTGTCTGCAATTTACGAGATGGCGAACCCGTCGACGTACCTGCCGGGGCAGTATGAATTCCAGTGTCTGCACGGCATGGGGGAGCCGCTTTACGAGCAGGTGGTCGGTGCCATCGAACTCGGCAAGCTGAATCGTCCTTGCCGCATCTATGCGCCGGTCGGCACGCATGAAACGCTGCTGGCCTATCTGGTTCGACGGCTTCTGGAGAACGGCGCCAACACCTCCTTCGTTAATCGCATTGCCGATCCGACGATCGCCATCGACGTGCTGGTGGAAGACCCGGTTGCGACCGTCGAGCAGATCGCGAAGAGCGAGGGCGCGGTTGGCTTGCCGCATCCTTCGATAGCGCTACCGGCGGCTTTGTATGGTGCAGCGCGGGCCAACTCGCGCGGGCTCGATCTTGGCAACGACGATCGGCTGCGCGCGCTGCGCGAGGCACTGACCCGGAGTGCGTCTGAGGCTTGGGCCGCTGGTCCATTGCTGGCCTCTGGCGCCTATGCCTCGCCGCGCGCGCCGGCCGAAGCGGTCTGCAACCCCGCCGACCTCCGCGATGTCATCGGTCATGTGCAGGAAGCGACCCTGGCCGACGTGGAAGCTGCCGTCGCCGACGCGGAAGCCTTCGCGCCGATGTGGGCCATAACGCCCCCTGCCGAACGTGCATCTCAGCTCGATCGTGCTGCCGATCTGCTGCAAGAACAGATGCCGCGCCTGCTTGGCTTGCTAGCCCGCGAGGCCGGCAAGACTTACGCCAACGGCATCGCCGAAGTGCGCGAGGCCGTCGACTTCCTGCGCTTCTACGCGGCGCAAGCGCGTACCGACTTCGCCGTCGAGACGCACCGGCCGTTGGGTCCGATGGTGTGCATCAGCCCGTGGAATTTTCCGCTCGCCATCTTCGTCGGGCAGATCGCCGCGGCGTTGGCAGCTGGTAATCCGGTGCTCGCCAAACCGGCAGAGCAAACGCCACTGATCGCTGCCGAAGCCGTGCGGTTGCTGTGGCGTGCCGGCGTGCCGCGCGCTGCAGTGCAGTTGCTGCCGGGACGAGGCGAGACGGTCGGCGCCGCGCTGGTCGGCGACGCGCGCATGCAGGGCGTCATGTTCACTGGATCGACCGAGGTGGCACGCCTCCTGCAAAAGACCTTGTCACGACGGCTCGGCGTCGATGGGCGCAGCGTGCCGTTCATCGCAGAGACCGGCGGTCAGAACGCGATGATCGTCGACTCGTCCGCGTTGGTGGAACAGGTTGTCGTCGACGTGGTGGCATCGGCCTTTGACAGTGCCGGCCAGCGTTGCTCGGCGCTGCGCGTGCTGTGCGTGCAGGAGGAGGTGGCCGACCGCGTGATCGAGATGCTGAAGGGCGCGATGGCCGAGAGCCGCATCGGCAATCCGGCGACCCTCGCAGTCGATGTCGGCCCGGTGATCGACGCCGAGGCGCGTGGTGGCATCGAGCGCCATGTCGCTGCGATGGAGGCACGTGGCCGCAAGGTGTTCCGTGCAGCGCGCGACATCGATCACGCGACGCAGCACGGTACTTTTGTCGTGCCGACGCTGATCGAGCTCGACAGCTTGTCGGAGCTGCAGCGCGAGGTTTTCGGGCCGGTGCTGCACGTCGTGCGCTACCGGCGCCGCGATCTCGGTGCGCTTATCGCCCGGATCAACGGCACCGGCTATGGATTGACGCTGGGTGTGCACACGCGCATCGACGAGACGATCGCGCAAGTGGTCGAGCAGGCCAAGGTGGGCAATGTTTATGTGAACCGGAATATCGTCGGCGCGGTGGTCGGCGTGCAGCCTTTTGGTGGCGAGGGGTTGTCGGGAACGGGACCGAAGGCGGGCGGTCCGTTGTACATGTACCGGATGCTGGCGGCACGGCCGGACGATGTGATGGCGCGCGCGATGGCGGATGCGGGTCCGGGCAATGCAGTTGCGGTCGATGAAAGCGATGGCTCGGCGGACGGCGGGTCGAGTGTGGCGATGAAGGCACTCGTGGCTTGGGCGCAGCGCGAGGGTCGCGAATCGCTTGCTGCGCAATGCCGACGTTTCGCCGGCCTGTCGCGCAGCGGCTATGCCCGCACGCTGGTCGGCCCGACCGGTGAGCGCAACGTCTACACGCTGCTGCCGCGCGAGGCCGTGTTGTGCCTGGCCGAGGATGATGCCGACCGCATGGTGCAACTCGCCGCCGTGTTTGCAGTTGGCAGCACGGCCGTCTGGCCAGCCGGATCGCATGTCGAAAGGTTGCGTGCCTCGCTACCGCCTGCAGTGCAGCAGTCGATCGTCATGGCGCAAGACTGGCGTGCCGATACGGTGATGTTCGATGCGGTGCTTCACCATGGAGATGCTGCGTCGTTGAAGCAGATCAATCAGGCGTTGGCAGGACGCGCAGGGCCGATCGTCGGCGTCAGGTCGCTGACGCATGGCGCAGTCGGCATCGCGCTTGAAAGCCTGGTGGTCGAACGCGCGTTGAGCGTGAACACCGCGGCTGCGGGTGGCAACGCGACCTTGATGACGATCGGCTAAGGGCGCGACCTCGGCCAGCGGCCGCGTTGCAAGTGGCGTGAGTTACCAGCGCTCGTTCCAGGGCCGCAGGTCGAGTTCGTAGGTCCACGCGTCGCGTGGCTGCGTGTGCAGGAACCAGTAGTTCTCGGCGATGTGATCCGGGTTCAGGATGCCGTCCTGGTCTTTGGTCGCGTACTTCTCGGGGAAGTTGGTGCGGATGAACTCGGTGTCGATGGCGCCATCGACCACGACGTGCGCGACATGGATGTTCTTCGGCCCCAGCTCGCGCGCCATGCTCTGCGACAACGCACGCAACGCGTGCTTGGCGCCAGCGAACGCCGCGAAGTTGGCCGAGCCGCGCAATGCGGCGGTCGCGCCGGTGAAGATGATCGTCCCACGCCCGCGCTCGCTCATGCGCCGCGCGGCTTCACGGCCGTTCAAGAAGCCGCCGAAGCAGGCCATCTCCCAGATCTTGTAGTACTTGCGCGCGGTCTCGTCGACCACCGGTGTCGGTACGTTGGCGCCGATGTTGAAGACCAGCACCTCGACCGGCCCGATGTCGCGTTCGATGGTGTCGAACAGCGCGATCACTTCTTCTTCCTTGCGCGCATCGGAGCCAAAGCCATGCGCCTTGCCGCCGGTTGCCTCGATGCCTTCGATCAGCGGCTTGAGCTTTTCCGAATCGCGCCGCGTCATGCACGCCGTATAGCCGCCCGCTGCAAAGCGTTTGGCAATGGCGCCACCGGTGGAATCGCCTGCGCCGATGACGAGGGCTACTTTGGCGGGGGAGGTGTTGTGAGTCATGTTGTCTCCGATTCGTTGTCGAAAAGCGCAACCGGTTCAGCGGGCACGTTGAAGGCCAGTGCCCGAGCGGTTCGGTTTGAAGGGAATGTTGGTGGAGAGGATGAGGATCGAACTCACGACCTCCGCATTGCGAACGCGGCGCTCTCCCAGCTGAGCTACCCCCCCAACAAGCAAGAAAAATTCTACTGCGATCGATCAGAATCTGCGCATGACTTTGCAAGACCCCGCCTGGCTCGATCGTGTCTACAACAACCGTGCGCTGGTGCCCGATCATGCCGAATTCCTCGCGCGCTGGACGACCGAATCCGAGCAGGTTCGAGCCATTGAGCCTTGCACGCTGGACTTGCCCTATGGCAACGGGCCGCGCGAGACGCTCGATATCTTTCCGGCAACCGAAGACGCGAATGCCAGGACCTCCGCGCCGGTCCTGGTCTTCATCCACGGCGGCTATTGGCGCTCGCTCGACAAGAGCGGCCACTCGTTCATAGCGCCGAGCTTCACGCGCGAAGGGGCATGCGTCGTGATGCCGAACTACCCGCTCTGCCCTGGCACGCCGGATCGCCCCGTCTGCATCCCGGACATCGTCTTGTGCATGGTGCGCGCGCTGGAATGGACGTGGCGGCACATCGCCGAATACGGTGGCGACCCGTCGCGCATCACCGTGGCAGGGCACTCGGCCGGCGGCCATCTGGCGGCGACGCTGCTGGCGTGTGAGTGGGGCGCGGTCGCCGCCAAGTTGCCGACGAACCTGGTGCGAAACGCCCTGTCGATTTCCGGCGTGCACGACCTTCGGCCGATTCAGCACACGCCGTTCCTGATGGACGCGCTGCGGCTGAACGAAGTCGATGCGCAGCGCGCAAGCCCGGCGCTGTTTCCTGCGCCCAAGGCGCGCACGCTGTATGCCGTGGCCGGCGGTGATGAAAGCGAAGCATTCGCCTCGCAAGCGCGCCTAATTCAGGACGCATGGGGCAAAGCCACCGTGCCGGTCTGCGACATCCTGCCGGGGCTGCATCACTTCAGCGTGCTCGATGCATTGATCGACCCGACTCACCGTCTGCACCAGCACGCATCGCGGTTGCTGGGCGCGTGAGCCGTGTCGCCGCGGTCGTGGTCTACATCAGCAGGTGTTCGCCCGCGTTGTCCCCGCCGCCCAGGGTCACGTAGTTGACCTTGCGAATGTCCATCAGCTTCTGCCCGCCCGAGTAACTTATGGAGCTCTGCACGTCCTGCTCCATCTCGATCAGGGTGTCGGCCAGCTTGCCCTTGATCGGCTCCAGGATGCGCTTGCCTTCGACGTGTTTGTACTCGCCCTTGTTGTAGTCGCTGGCCGAGCCGTAGTACTCCTTGAAAAGCGCGCCGTCGACTTCGACCGTCTTGCCGGGCGACTCTTCGTGGCCGGCGAACAGCGAGCCGATCATGACCATCGATGCACCGAAGCGAACGCTCTTGGCGATGTCGCCGTGGTCGCGAATCCCGCCGTCGGCAATGATCGGTTTCGTCGCGACGCGGGCGCACCACTTCAACGCCGACAGTTGCCAGCCGCCGGTGCCAAAGCCGGTCTTGAGCTTGGTGATGCAGACCTTGCCCGGGCCAATGCCAACCTTGGTCGCGTCAGCGCCCCAGTTCTCCAGATCGATCACCGCTTCGGGGGTCCCGACGTTGCCTGCAATGACGAACGATTTCGGCAGCTTCTGCTTCAGGTAGCCGATCATGTTCTTCACGCTGTCGGCATGGCCGTGCGCGATGTCGATCGTGATGTATTCGGGCACCAGACCCTCAGCGGCCAGCAGGTCGACGGTGTCGTAGTCGGCCTTCTTCACGCCCAGCGAAATCGAGGCGAAGACGCCTTGCGCGTGCATGTGCTTCACGAAGTGCACGTTGTCGAGGTCGAAGCGGTGCATCACGTAGAAGTAACCGTTCTTGGCGAGCCACAGGCTGATGGTCTTGTCGATCACCGTCTTCATGTTGGCGGGGACCACCGGAATGCGGAAACTGCGGGGGCCCAGAGTGACGCTGGCGTCGCATTCCGAGCGGCTTTCCACGCGGCATTTGCGCGGAAGCAAGAGGATGTTGTCGTAGTCGAAAATCTGCATAGCTAAGGTCCCAAGCTCCTGTGAAGGTCGTTTGAAATAACGAACGAGCGCTTGGTCCGGCCGGTTTTCGCAGCATCCGCCTCAATAAGGCGCCCACAAAAAACCGGGCGCAAAAAACTTGGGCCCGGTGTCTGAGTTTACGCGGTCGTTTGGACGTGGGGCGATGGCATTTCATATAACCACCGCACGCTGCGGTTTCTACAATCGGGGCATGTTTATCGATCTCGCGACTGCCTCCGAATCAGCGGAATCGCCGCTGCTCCAGCACCTCAACCCCGAGCAACGCGCTGCCGTGGCACTGCCGGCCGGCAATGCCCTCATCCTGGCCGGCGCCGGCTCCGGTAAGACCCGCGTTCTCACCACGCGCATCGCCTGGCTCCTTCAGACGGGGCAGGTGTCGCCGGGCGGCATCCTGGCCGTCACCTTCACCAACAAGGCCGCCAAGGAAATGACCGCGCGGCTGATGGCCATGCTGCCGGTGAATGTGCGCGGCATGTGGATCGGCACCTTTCACGGGCTGTGCAACCGCTTGTTGCGCGCGCACTGGAAGCTGGCCGGCCTGCCCTCGACGTTTCAGATCCTCGACACGCAAGACCAGCTTTCGGCCATCAAACGGCTGATGAAGCAGTACGCGGTCGACGACGAGCGCTTTCCGGCCAAGCAGACGCAATGGTTCATTGCCGGCGCCAAGGAAGACGGCTTGCGCCCACGCGATGTCGAAGTGCGCAGCGACGACGACCGCAAGAAGGTCGAGCTGTATCAGCTCTACGAAGAGCAGTGCCAGCGCGAAGGCGTGGTCGATTTCGGCGAACTCATGCTGCGCAGCTACGAGCTGCTGCGCGACAACGATCCGATTCGCGAGCACTACCAGCGGCGCTTCCGGCACATCCTGATCGACGAGTTTCAGGACACCAACCGCCTGCAATACGCGTGGATCAAGATGCTGTCGGGCAACATCGTCGACGGCACCTTCATCCCCGGCGACAACAGCGTGATCGCAGTGGGCGACGACGACCAGAGCATCTATGCGTTTCGCGGCGCGCGCGTCGGCAACATGGCCGATTTCGTACGCGAGTTCCATGTGACGCACCAGGTCAAGTTGGAGCAGAACTACCGCAGCTACAGCAACATCCTCGACTCGGCCAACGAGCTGATCAGCCACAACAAGAAGCGGCTCGGCAAGAACCTGCGAACAGACCAAGGCCCCGGCGAGCCGGTGCGCGTGTACGAGTCGACCAGCGATTTCGCGGAGGCGCAATGGATGGTCGAAGAGATGCGCCAACTGGTGCGCGACGGCTTCGACCGAAAAGAGATGGCGGTGCTCTACCGCAGCAATGCGCAGAGTCGCGTGATCGAAACGGCGCTCTTCAACGCGGCCGTGCCGTACCGCGTCTACGGCGGCTTGCGATTTTTCGAACGCGCCGAAATCAAGCATGCGCTGGCGTATTTGCGACTGCTCGAAAACAAGGATGACGACACCAGCTTTCTGCGCGTCGTCAACTTTCCGCCCCGCGGCATCGGTGCCCGCACCATCGAGCAATTGCAGGACGCGGCGCGTGCAGCGGGCAAGTCGATGCATGACTCGGTCGGTGCAGTGGCCGGCAAGGCCGGCTCCAACCTGACCGGCTTCGTCGCCAAGATCGACGTGCTGCGCGAGCAGACGCAAGGCATCAGCCTGCGCGAGATCATCGATCTGGTGCTGGACCACAGCGGGCTTGTCGAGCATTACAAGGCCGACCGCGAAGGCGCCGACCGCATCGAGAATCTGGAAGAGCTGGTGAACGCGGCCGAGAGCTTCGTCACGCAGGAAGGCTTCGGCCGCGATGCGGTGGCGCTGCCGATAGACGAGCTGCGGCAGTCGCTCGTCAGCCAGGGGCTCGACCCGAATTTGCCCGTTATCGATGAGCCGCTGGCGCCCGATTCGGAAACCGGCGAAACGCTGAGTCCGCTGGCCGCATTCCTCACGCACGCGGCGCTGGAGTCCGGCGACAACCAGGCCAAGACAGGCCAAGACGCAGTGCAACTGATGACGGTTCATGCGGCCAAGGGCCTCGAGTTCGATTGCGTGTTCATCACCGGCATGGAAGAGGGCCTGTTTCCGCACGAAAACTCGATGAACGACTACGAGAGCCTCGAGGAAGAACGCCGGCTGGCGTACGTCGCGATCACCCGGGCCCGCAAACGTCTGTACCTGAGCCACTCACAGACGCGCATGCTGCACGGCCAGACGCGCTACAACGTCAGGAGCCGCTTCTTCGATGAGCTGCCCGAAGGCGCGTTGAAGTGGCTTACGCCGAAGAATCAGGGCTTTACGCCATCGGCGTTCGGCTATGGCGGCGGCTATGCGACGTCACGTCCGGTCGGCGGCGCTGGCTTCTCGAAAGATTCGTTCGCCAGCCCACCGGTGCCACCGCAAAAGACTGCGCCGTCGCACGGCCTGCGCTCGGGTATGCAGGTGTTCCACAACAAGTTTGGAGAGGGCACCGTGCTGGGCCTCGAAGGCACCGGCGACGACGCGCGTGCGCAGATCAACTTTCCGCGTCACGGCGTGAAATGGTTGGCGCTATCGGTGGCCAAGCTGACGCCGGTTTAGCCTTTCCCCTCAGGAGCCGACCGTAGACTCGCCGAAAAAGAGCGAGGTTCAGGGATGTGGTTTGTCGGTTTGCTAGCCGGGCTGTTGGCCGGTGCGGTTTTTCAATCTATGGGCGCGGCACTCGTGCTCGGCGCCATCGGCGCGATCGGCGCGATCGTTTTGCCGCTCGTCGCCAAGACGGGCAGGGTAAGCAAGGCAGGGGTGCCACTGTCCGAAGCCGGACCGGTGCCGGAACCTGACATCGTCGCGTTGCAGCGACGAATCGACTTGCTGGAGCGACGACTGGTCGCAGTGGAAACGGGCCTGGCTTCAGCTTCGACTGCGCCACTTACGCTGCTTGCCGCTCCGCCGACAGCGGCGTTCGCGTTTCCGACGCGGCGCCTGCCTGTCGCCGCGGCGATGCCCGCGAATAGCGCTGGACGTATCTCGATGCCGGTCAAGCCGGCGGCGACGGAGTCCACGCCCGCTGCGACCCTGGCCCCTGTGCCTGTGCCTGTGCATGTGCATGTGCCTGAAGCGAAGCCGGTGATCTCCGCCCAGGTCACAGCGGCCGTAGCACCGCCGGTGGTCACTCCCGTGATGCCGTCCGGCGTCGTGCCGTCGCCGCCAGCGATCCCGGCTGTTCCTCGCATCACCGCGCCGGCTCCGTCCCCGCGGCCCCGTCC
>NZ_JASJXG010000037.1:0-50297 GCF_035018765.1 Variovorax sp. RTB1 | reverse complement strand
ACGAGCGCATCAAGCTGCGATTGAAAGGGCTTAGCCCGGTTCAATACCGGTTGAGAAACACCGCCTGATCGGCGGGACCACAATGTCCAACTTCTGGGGGTCAGTTCAAAACCGGGGCGATTCAGTCAGCGGCGAATGCAAGTACTTGTACCGCGCGGTGGACCGCGCCGGCCACACGATCAACTTCCTGCTGCGCGCTCACCGCGATGTCGCCGCGGCGAGATGCTTCTTCGAGCGTGCCATCGACCTGCACGGCAGGCCCGAGAAGATCACGATCGACAAGAGCGGCGCCAACACGGCGGCGATCGTGGGCATGTGCGCCGACAGCGGCGCGGACATCGAGATGCGTCAGTCGAAGTATCTCAACAACCTCATCGAGCAAGACCATCGGGCGATCAAACGCATCGTGCGACCCATGCTCGGATTCAAGTCCTTTCGCTGCGCTCGCGCCATCATCGCAGGCATCGAGACGATGCACATGATCGCGAAAGGACAGCTCGATGTCCTCAAAGACAGAGCTTCGTCCGCTGCTGACAAGTTCTATTCATTGGCCTTCTGAGTCCGACCAACTCAAGGATTCTTTCGACCTCGCTCTGCTATCGCGACAGAACCCGAATTCCAGGCTCCCAAAATCGCAGGACCTGCGCATCGTTTGTACCTGTCAACGACTATTCGAAGGCCTCATTTTCGCGATAGGATTTGCGATTCGAAAGGCGCCCGTTCCATTAGGCACAATTCCTGCTGATCCTGCGATCTCCCCACTAGAAAAAAAAATTGCCACGCGTCACACACAACCTCAAAAAGCCACCAGGCGCAGTTCTGCGTGCCTACGGCTTTTGGATCCAATCGTCGGTGCGTGAGGAATGCAGTGAGTATCTGGCCGCGAATACGCTGAAAACGTTTATCGCAATGCCGGGAAATTTGCGAGCAGCGCCGCTGTTTAGCGATCTTGCGGACGGGGTCACCGAGGTGGTGATCCTTTCGCTCTGGGAGTCGGTCCAGAGCATACAGAGTCTCAACGATGCATACGGCCTTTGCACACCAATCGATCGTCTCGAGCCGGAGCGCAAGGCCAAGGTCTTGTTCCGGCAGCCTTTTGTGCGGCAATTCCTGCTTTCGGAGCCAAGCGAATTGGCTTTGGTACCGCCGCACTGGCTCTGGGCTGCGGGCTACGAAAAAAAGGATGCTCCGCCGAGGCTTGAAAGGATCGTGTCCAACGATGGGCCGTTGCTGCATATGGTGCCCATCGAGGATGTCCTCTACTTCGAGGCTGCAAATAAGTATGTCCGGGTCATCACCGCGCTGCGAGAGCATCTCGTCCGGACCAGCTTGGCCGACCTCATCGATCGCCTCGACCCCGATAAGTTTTGGCAGGTCCGGCGTGGGACTGTCGTGCGGGCGTCCGCGATCACCACTGCGGAGCGGCAGGACTCGGGAAATTATCTCCTGACCGTCCAAGGCTTGAAAACGTCACTGATGGCCACGCGCCAGTTCGCGCATCTTTTCAGGCCCATGTAAGCCAAAGACCTAAGTTCGCGCCGCGGCGGTGTGAGTTCGCGCCGCACCGCACGAAGACCGTCGCAACGACGCTGCGGACGAGCCTTGTACTGGCAGAGTGATCCTCAGCGATCACTCTCAGCTCTATGAAACACGCATCCCCTGCCGCCTTCGTGATTCTCGTCTCGATCATCGCCTGGCTGGAAGTTGCACAGCCAGTCCGGCACGCGGAGCCGCCGACACAGCAGCCGAAGGTCCCCGAAAACCGGATCTGGATAGGCGGCCAGACTTGGCTTGACGCCTCCAATGCTGCGCAGGAGTGGTGGAACGCCCTGAATCGACCGTATGAGACGCGCCGCTCAGAGGCCGCTGCCACCGCGCCCAACCATCACGCGCCTGGAGTCGGCCTGGACACATCGGTAGGCCTTGGCCAAAAGTAGCTCGGTGTCGATCACAGTCGCTGCGCCTCGCTCGGGGAATCCGCCGTCCGCGTAACCTGCCAGCCCGCACCCGATCCGGGTCACCAGGAAGTCCAGTTCCGGGTGTGTGGCTGCGTAGCTCACGAAGGACTTCACCAGGGGCGCAATTTCCGCCAGCGGCAACGTCCACAGCGGGCCGGTCCTGCCGCCTCCTTCGGTCGGGATTGCAATGGCGTCTCCCGTTCGGCCATGACCTACATAGCGCTCCGCACCCATGTGCTTGGCGGCATACAGTGCCGCGTCCATTCCGTGGCGCCCTGCGGTGTTGCTGCCGAAAACGAAGATCGTTCCGCGACCTGGGGACAGGGGAGGGGAGGTGTGATCGACGTGGAACTTCATCGTGACGTGAGCAGGTGAATGCTCGGCTTCAGCTCGAACCATCGTAGCGACGGGACCGACGCCTGTGCAATGACGGCCGCCGGAATTTCTTTTCTTGCGTCCTTGACCGAACGCGCCAGCGGCTGAGAGGATGGTTCGCATGTCTATCGAGTCCTTACTTTGACCACGCCAACAGTCCCGGGCACGCCCACGTCCACGTCCACGTCCACGAGTCTCATAGAAGCACGGGCGGCACGGGTGCGACGTCGCGCCGAAGTGTTGATGCGCAGCCTGTCTCCGATGGATCTGCATACCTTGCAGCACGACGTTCTCAGTCGGCCAGAGTATCCAGCCATGCCCTCGATGCTTGCTACCCAGTTCGACGAATGGCTACGCGACCACGGTGCGGTCGAGCGGGAAACCATGCGGGCGCCGGAGAACGAAGGCGAGACGCGAGCCGCGTTCTTCGAGTACGTCGTGGAGGGCTCGGAGGATTCCGCAGAGCGGGCCCTTGCCGCAGCACTTTTGCGCGGCGGTCCGGTACTCGCGCAGTGCCTGATTTCCGCTTCACCGACCGTGTCGACGCGCAAGTTTTAATGCCCGTCTCGAGGCATCAACACCTCGAGACTTCCTGACGGCGACGACTATACGTCGATCAAAGTGTCCTGGTCTAATGAATTCGCACACTCGGATGGGTGGAAATCAGTTGGACAGTAAACGTGACGAAATCAACCCGAAGAGTATTTGACGCGAGCTTCAAGCTGCAAGTCGTTCAAATGATCCGCGTGCAAGGGCTCGGTGTCGGCCAGGTGTGCCGGGACATGCGACTGGGCGAGACGGCTGTGAGGCGCTGGCTGGCACAGGCCGATGCCGAACAACTCGGTCAGCCTGGCATTGGCAAGCCCTTGACCGCCGAGCATCAACGCATCCGCCAGCTCGAAGCCGAGAACAAGCAACTGCGAGGCGATGTGGACATCTTAAAAAAAGCATCGGCCTTCTTTGCCCGGGAACTGCGATGAGCTTTGTGCTCATCGAGCAACTGCAACAGAAGGCCATACCGGTGGATCAGCTGTGCCGTGTGCTGGAGGTCAGCCGCTCGGGCTATTACGCGGCGCGCCGCCGCAGCGTGGTCCCGCGCGCTGTGTGCGAAGCCAGTGTGCATCTGAAGGCCGCGTTTGCCGCCAGTGGTCAGGCTTACGGAAGCCGTCGTCTGCGCGCGGCAGTGGCCTTGGGAGGCGTCGTGATGGGCCGCTATCGCGTGCGCAGTTTGATGCGCCAGCATGGCCTGCGCGCGGTATGGAAGCGCAAGTTCGTACACACCACCGACAGCCGGCATGCATTGCCGATCTGGCCCAACGTGCTGGATCGTCAGTTCAATCCGACGCGCTCCAACCAGGCTTGGGTCGCCGACATCACCTACATCCGAACGCGTAGCGGCTGGCTGTATCTGGCAGTGGTGCTGCACCTGTTTGCGCGCAAGGTCGTGGGCTGGGCCATGGCCCCTGACGTGCAGGCCACGCTGGTGTGCCAGGCGCTGCAACTGGCCATTGCACAGCGTCAACCGGCTTCAGGCCTGATTGTGCATTCGGACCGTGGAAGTCAATATGCAAGCGACTCACATCGATCCTTGCTGGTCAAGCATGGACTGATCGGCAGCATGAGTCGCAAGGGAAATTGCTATGACAACTCGGTCATGGAGCGCTTCTTCCTGAATCTGAAGATGGAGCGCGTCTGGCAGCGCGATTACGCCAACCATGCCGAGGCCATGAGCGACATTGCCGACTACATCGTCGGCTTCTACAACAGTGTGCGGCTGCACTCCACGCTGGGCAACTTGCCACCCAATGCTTTCGAGCTGAAATCGGCAATCAATCAACCTATCGACGTGTCCGAAATAACTTGACCAGGACATAGCAATATGAAGTGTAAGGAACGGCTGCGCTACACTTCGTTTTACTTTTTATAGAGTATAACTTTGCACGGCCGTACCCAACCTCCTCTGTTCGACGATCTATCCCTGTCTGCGCAGACCAACTACGCCGAGTTGGTGGAGCAGGCGCAGGCTCGCATGCTGGATCGATCGATCCGCGACCTGCCTGGATCCTTCAACAAGAAGGAGATCAAGGGCGTCCACTACTGGTACTGGCAGTTCAGGGGCCTGGAGGGGAAAGTCCGACAGTCCTACCTCGGGCCCGATGACGAGCGCCTACGCGAGTTGATCAGGCAGCGCGTGGAAGGCAAGCGGGGCGAACGTGATGGCCTGGCCAGGCTCGCTGGGGCCTGCACGGCGCTCGGATGCATAAACGTCACCTCGCAGCACTTCAAGGTGATCAATCGCCTCGCCGAGCACGGATTCTTCAACGCCGGCGGCGTGTTGATCGGCACGCATGCGTTCATCGCGATGTCGAACATGCTTGGCGTGCGCTGGACTGGCGGCTGGTCGACAAACGACATCGACATCGACGTCACGCACGCCGGAGAGAACGTCTCGCTGGCGCTCCCGACCAACGCCAATGCGAACGTTCATGACGCGATCACGTCGCTTGGGATGGGCCTGCTCCCAGCGAAGTCGATCACCACGGGTCCGGCAGCGACTTACATCAGCGCAAAAGGTGAGATGCGGATCGATCTCTTGACGGTGGCCGGGCGCAGTGACGCGGTGTACCGACATGAGCCCTTGAACGTGAACCTCGAACCGCTCAAGTTCATGGAGTTCTCGCTCGAGAAAACGACCCAGACAGTCGTCATTTCCGGAGAGAACGCGCTGGTCGTCAACATCCCTTCGCCAATACGTTACGCACTTCACAAGCTGGTCGTCATGGCAGAACGCCAGGAGCAGTTCCGCACCAAGGTCGCAAAGGATGCAGGTCAGGTCGGATCCATCGTGTCGTACGCGCTGGAACGCTCGCCCCAGGCCTTGAAGGATGCCGCGGTGGATCTGATGAGCCGAGGAAAGGGGTGGCGTAGCCGAGTCGCAATTGGTCTCGATCACCTTGAAAGGTATCACCCGCTTATGGCGAAAGAACTTTCGGCGATCCTGAAATTGTCGAGGGACTCCCGCGACCTTCAAAGGCGCGATATTGAGCCTCCGGACGCAGATGATTTCGACAGTCGCCCGAAAGGCTGACGAGACCGGATCCTGGTCTCGCGCATCGGGTTTCGGTTTGGTCATGGCAGTGGTCCACCAGGTACTGAGGCAAGGCCGAGCGGCCAAGCCAGATAGCCCCCCATGTCGATCCCGAATGCACGAAACGGGCTGTCGGCAGGCGTCAGTCCCTCTCGCCTGTAATCGATCGCTTTGTGATGGTGGCCGTGGACCAGGAGTCTGGCTCTCAGGCCTGCGGCCAATTCGTCAAGCACCTCGAAGCCGTGGTGATACGCCCCAGGTGCTTCGTGCGTCACCAGGATCTCTGCGCGCTCGGCAAGCAGCGCCCGATAGTGCGAGGGGAAGATGCTTGAGCGGTGTTTGCGACTAATGCCACCGCGCCAGAGATCGTGCTGGCCGTGCCGGCCGCCACGGTTGACGTGCTGCAGCATCTTCTGGGGCGAGTCGAACGCCGCGTCTTCCATGGGCGTGACTGGATCCCAGACCTTCCCGCGGAAAACTCCGCCCAGGCCGGCCACCTTGTAGCCGGCAACCTCGGCCACGCGGCCATGCAGGTTGCGATCGGCCAGCTCCGAACCCCAGAGGTTGTCGTAATCGGAGTCCGAATCGGTATCGTGATTGCCGTGGATAAACCAGATGTCGGTTTTAGCGCGGATGGTTGCCAGCGCATCGTGCAGCGGTGTGCGCGACTGGATGTCACCCAGCAAGACGATCGCCTCGGGCTGCAAACGTTCGACCGCACGCAGTACCGGCGCGAAGTCGCCGTGAGGGTCGCCGAAAAACAGGATCTTCGGGCCGAGCGGATCCTGGCGAGGCTCGAAGCCCGGGGGCAAAAGATCTGGGGTGCTGGACACGAAGAGCTCCTGGTGGAGCTCTTGTCAGCTCCTGGTGGGTGAGGGAATTGGCATGTGCGTCATTGGTATCGCTATCGATGACGAGCGTCATGGCTCGGCTGTTTACCCGCCTTGGGCGCCTGAACCACCCTCGTAGCCCACCTCCCGTTGATGGCGTAAGGCCAGCACTGTGAGCACGTCAGCATCGCCAGCGTAGTAGTACAGCGCAACGTACCCGCTGGCGCCGAAGTCGATCACCCACTCACGGTATTCAGGCGGCAGATCCTCCACCGGACGACCCACCCTTGGCTGCTCGCGCAGGATCTGGACTGCTTTGATAATGGTTTCCCCGGCACGCCGGGCGGCCGCAGGACTGTTCGGGCGCAGAAATTCGCGCAGCCGCCCCAGATCGCGCAGAGCCGCCGGCGCAAACCTCACTTGTGGCATGCAGGCGTCGGCAACTCGTTGTCAGTGCCCCAAGTCTCCAGCCATGTCATCACCTCGTTGCCCGTGACGTGCAAGCCGGTTTCTTCGAACTCTTCCCACGCGGCCACCGCATCCTGGTGCAGAGACTGGCGTTTTTCTTCACGATCAACATACTGGGCAATAGCTTCGCGCATCAGCCAGTGCGGTGCCCGGTGGCGTGCCGTGGCCAAGCGCTTCAGGCGCACCTTGAGTTCGGGATCGAGCTTGACAGGGGTCGGGCTGATGGCGGTATTCATAAGTAATACTCTAACAACGAAGCTTGCACACCGTGCGTTCCCCATTCAAAAACGCAGGAAGGTAGCCGAACAAGTTTTTCGACGGCCTGCGGAACAGTGCAGACAATCGGCGACCTCATTTACTTAGAACCGTTCCCTATGAAAGGCTGGATCTCCGGCCAGAGCACTGTCGGTGAAGGCACGACTTTCGCACTTGGCTTCCCAGTGGTGCGCGCTCAAAAGAACGGCGTCGGCAACGCCGCAAAGCTCAATCGTTTTCAGGCCACTTCAGGCCCCAGTCCTTGATGACATCCTTCACACGCCGATCGCCGTTGGGCACCAGCTTGTAGAGGTCGGCCTTGCCCCAGCGCAAGGCGTCCAGGCACAGCAGCATGTCGTCGCTGATGTCCACGTCGACGCTGCGCAGGTTGAACGGGTCAAAGGGAAAAGCCTGGCCGTTGTAGGTGCTGGCCAGGAACTGCACGACGGTTTGGATCTGGCCGCTGTTCTTATGCTCCGCCAGGTCGAGCAGCCGGGCGAAGGCCTGGGAGGCCGTCCCTTGCGCGGCAGAAGCGCGTTGCCGGTAGCTGTCGAATTGCTCTTCGAGGGACATGAGAAAAGATCCGGTTAGTTTGGTTACTTCGGTTTTTTCGGTATGGCAATGACTCGGATCATTGTCGATTCACTCGCTGGCATCAATGGGCCCGGCGACGAATACCTCCACCGGCGCCAGGCGCAGCAGATGCTGGGCTTCTGCGACGGTGCCGGCCAGCCACTGGTCCACATCCCCGGCTTCGATCGGAATCACGCTGCGCTTGTCCTGGGCGTCCGGTCCAAACTTGGGATCGGGCTTGTGCATGCGGCGCATGAGGGCGTGGTGGTCGGCGTTGAGCGTGAGCATCGTGTAGCTCTCGTGCACCTCACCTGTGTCTTTGTCGGTCCAGGCGTTCCACAGGCCTGCCAGACCCCACGGCGCCCCATCGGCGCGGCTGAACTGCCACCAGATGTTCTTGCCCGTTTCCCAGTTGGGCTCATCGAACGACGCGGCCGGGATGATGCAACGCTGGCCGCGTTTCCACGGATCTCGGTAGCTGGCTTTTTCGGCCAGCTCTTCGCTGCGCGCGTTGTTGGTCAGGAACTTGAGCTTGGGTTCTTTGGCGAACCAGGGGATCAGCGCCCACTGACCGACGACCAGCTCGCGCTCGTAGCCTGTCGAGTGCCGGGCGCGGCGGATGAAAGGACCTGGCGCTCGGGGAAACACCTGACGCGGAAACAAGGGCGGCTGGTTAGTCGGGCCGAGGTGCCAGAACCGTTCGATCTCAGCCTGGGCCGGCGTGACGTAGCGATTGCACATCTCAGGATGCTAATGGTTTCAGGCACTCTGCCACTGTGCCTCCGCGGCCGCCGATCGATATCGCAGGGCAGTGAGAGATGGCACGCTGTCGGGTGCGCTACTGACACGGCGCGGCAGCGCGCAATGCGCTCTTTGCGCATGTCACCCAAGAACATCGTCTCCCAGATCAGATCGCGGTTGCTCGACTTCTGCCGGGTGGACGTACGTCGAAACCCTTCATGCAGAACAGCCCACGACATCGTCGTGCGTCTTAGTCTTGGCTACCGTGCAGCCTCTGCCGCCGCCAGCATGTCGCGCAACGGGCCAGAGCAATATCGTTTCCAATCCGCGGCCTTCGAGGTCGCTTTGTTGTTGGCGATCACTGCGATGTCCTGGTTCATGCCTCCAAAGCCGTTTCTGGCACGGTACTGTAGGCACGCAACCGTGGCGGCATCATTGACGCCAACATAGGTGAACTTCGCAGAATCCGGGTCGCGCAGCGCGCTCATGACGGCGGTAACAGAGCGTGCCGCAAAACCAGCCCGCTCCTTGTCCTTTGCCGCCTCCGCGACCTCGAAAGCAGCTTCCTTGGCTTTGTAGGCCACCTCGTCAGCGGTAAGAGACTTGGCGGCAGGGGTCGGCGTGGAATTGGACTGCTGCGACACGGCTGCGGCGATCCCGATGAGGCACGCGCCGACAAACAGGACTTGCAATCGAGACATCGACTTCGGCGGCGCTGCGCCGCAGCCAGGGCATGCCTTTGCTTCGCTGCTGACCGAGGCGTTGCATTCCTTGCATTTCAAAAGTGCCACGGCCGCTCCATTTTTGTTCGGAATCACTTTGCCACATTTGAGAGCTCTGCACTAACCGCCAGCAGCATCGGCGCGATGACATCTGCCCGTAATAGCTGCCCATCCACACTCGGCGTTTCGCTAGATCTCAATCACTAGCGACGGGTTGAACTGCGGATTCTCTGGTATGTCGCGCATGCGGCCCAGCAAGTAGCCTCGAGGATTGCAGACGACGCGACACTTGCCAACCCGGTAGTCGAAGCTTGTGTGCGTGTGTCCGTGGATCCAGAGTTCCGGAATCTCAAAGAACGCTGCCGGCAGCTCACTTACGAACGCGGGCGAAAGCCAATCGTCGGCGTACTGCGCCGCCAGCGAGTTGCGATGTGGCGCGTGATGGGTGACGACCACGGTCTTGCCGTCGAACGGCTCAGCGAGCCTGCAGGCCAGCCAATCTCGATGCGCCACATGCAGCGCCAGTGTGTCTTCAGGGGTGAGCAGGCGAGCGCCGCGTTCGGTTCCAAACTCCAGAGTTACTTGCGTTACTTGCGTTACTTGCGTTACTTGCGTTACTTGCGTCACTGGCGTTGTCGTTGTTGAGCCTTCGTCGTCATCGGCGATCGGCTGAGCCGATCCCTTCGTGCGAATAGTTTGAAAGTCCGACAGGCTTTTCTTGGCTTTCGATAGCGCCAGCGGGACATGGGAATACGCGCCGCTCGGGGAATCGATCGGCAATGCAAAGTCTGTCCACAAGGTGGCGCCCAGAAACCTCACTGCGTCCACGATGACTTCGCCGCAGTCCAGGGCATGCACCTGCGACCCCTTCGCTGCGTCCTGCATTGCGGCAAGCGCTGGCTGCATCACGCTGCCATAAAGCTCGTGATTGCCTGCAACGAAGATCACGGCCTTGGCACATGGAAAGGTGGACGCCCGCTTTGCCCAGTGAACGGCGCGCGCAGCCGGCACGGCGATGTCACCGGCGATGACGGCGACGTCGTACCCACTGGTCGGTGGGCTGTAAGTGTTACCGAACTCCAGATGCAGATCGGACACGACAAGAAGCTTCATTGGTCTTTTTTAAAACGCAAAACTTGCGGTCTATAACGAGTTGATTCGCGGCCGCGAAATCGATGGTGGATCGGGCCAATTATCCAGGGCGGAGAACGCAACGCCCATGCCCGATATCTCAGCGTTGTTCATGCCCGCGCTGCGCGCGATCTGCTCCCAGGCCGCCACGGACTCACCGACTTCCACCAAATGGTTCAGGCGAAAAAAAGCGACAGGATCCGAAATCGGCCTGAATAATCGCGACAGATCTACCCGCAAACGTCGAACAAGCCAAGAAAATGCGACAAACCGAGCTCCTCTACCTCAATGCCGAGCTCGACCGATCGCAGCAGCGTGCCGTCGAGCGACGGGTCGTTGCCGGCGAGCTATATCGGGTGCGCAGCGGTATTGCTTAGCCCTTGTTCCCAGGGCTTGAATATCGTCCGGCGTGTGAAAGACCAAGGGGGCGCAGCCCTGAAGACAGATGATCTTGCGCAGGACTTCGGTGAATTGACCGAGCGAAGTCGAGGGGCAGGCCGGTGCGAGGATTGAGCGACGGCGTCAGCGGCGCAGGGTCGTAGTTGACCTGGGTGATGAGCCGCATCCAGTTCTTCACGTACAACGCGCGCGCTTGCTGGGGGAATTCGGCCGCCGGGAATGTGAATGGGCTCGCGGTCGCAGGTGTTGCTGTTGGAGGCTGTGATGGTTTGCAATCGCGGCGAGGGCCGAGCGACGAAGTTGCAACTACGCAGGCCATCATCTGGCGCCGGCGGTCAAGCTGACCGCGGCGGCTGGCTGAGTCACGGCTTAGGCACAAGCAACTCAGCGCCGCGGCGTCACTTGAACGGGTTAGCCGTTGCAAACCACAGGCCGATGCCAGTGGCGATGATGAAGGCGCCGTCGGTCACACCAACGGCCAGGAAGAACTTGGTCTGTAGTTCGGGCATCTGTTCAGGCTGACGCGCACTGGCTTCAAGCATCTTCATCGAAGCCAAGCCAATGCCGATGCACGAGCCCAATGCAGGGACGCCAATCAACAGGGCTACGGCCAGTGGCAGCAGGTCGGGGGAGGACATTGCGGGTTCCTTTCGGGAGTTGGTGCTTCCAGTCTGTACGACCAAGTGCGGTGTGGCGATGACCTCAGGGGTAATTGCAACGCCGCTTTGGCCCGAAGAGCATCGGGTCTCACACCACCACTGGAGACCCTTACGTGTCTGACTTCACAGCCCTCATCGATACCCATCTTGCTGCCTATACCGAAGCCGACGCCCCCCAGCGCGCGACAATGGTGCACCGCATCTGGGCGGCAAGCGGCCAGTTGATCGATCCCCCACTGGCCGCCACCGGCCATGCCCAGATCTGCCAGCAGGCGGACCAGTTATTGGCACAGTTCCCTGGCCACCGCTTTGTCCGAACCAGCGGCATCGACATCCACCATGGCATGGCGCGCTATGCCTGGCATTTGGTGGGCCCGACTGGTGCTATGGCGCTGGAGGGGATTGACATCGCCCAGATCGACTCCGAAGGGCGGTTGGTGCAAGTGACGGGGTTTTTCGGACCTCTGTCAGCGCTGGAGCCTGCATCATGATGCGCTGGGGGTGCTCGGCGCCCGACCGAACTTGAGGACTACGCCAATGCAACATGCCAACGAACACTCGCAGGTCAACGGCCAGAGCGGCGTGGGTGCGCTCCTGCGCGACTGGCGCAGCCGCCGCGGGCGCAGCCAGATGGACCTGGCGTTGGATGTGGGAGTGTCCACGCGGCACCTCAGCTTCATCGAGACGGGCCGCTCGCGGCCCAGCCCCGCGATGTTGGAGGCCCTTACTGGCGCGCTGGAAGTGCCGCTGCGCGAGCGCAACCGGCTGCTGCTGGTCGCAGGGTATGCGCCGCGTTACACGGCTCGCGCACTGGACGACGCGGGCATGCAGCAAGTGCGCAACGCACTTGACCGATTGCTGCTCGCCCATGAGCCACATCCCGGTCTGGTGCTCGACCGTCAATGGAACGTGGTGCTGGCCAACCGAAGTGCCACTGCCCTGGCAGCACTGTTACCCGAACACCTGAAAAAGCCCGACTTCAATATGTTTCGCGCCAGCCTGCACCCCCAAGGGCTGGCAGAGCTGACCGAGAACTTCGCCGAATGGGCAACCTATCTGCTGCAGACCCTCCGGCGCACTATCGTCAGCTCTGGCGACGCGGCGCTGGCCGCGCTCGAACAGGAAGTCTTGGCCTATCCGAACGTGGCGGCGCTGGCATCGGCAGGCCGGTCCGACGCTCACCTGGAGACTCCACTGCTAGTGCCGTGCGTGCTGCGGCTGCCTCACGGACGGTTATCGATGTTTACCACCCTCACAACCTTCGGCACACCGCGCGACATCACGCTTGAAGAGCTGAGCATCGAGCTGTTCTACCCTGCCGATGAAAGCACCGAGGCATTGCTGAGGGGGCTGGCCGCCTGAGAACATGCCCGCGTCGGCCGACATCAATTGTCACGGCCCTGTCATGAGCGCTCGCATCGTCGGGCGCAACTTCTGGGGTTCCCTGTGGGCACATAGCGCAAGCCGAAGGTCAAGGCCTGGCTCGATGCGCGAGTGCCCACCGGTCAAGAGCGTGGCTCTGACCCCTACGCCGCAGGGCTTACCCCTTCGTTTGAACAGATTTCGAATACTTTTAAGCGGATCCTGCTGGGTCGGTCTGCCTCGGCCAAAGGCCGTGGCAGCGAGCCGAACGACACCACGTCCGGTGTGCGGGCCAGCGAAACGTACTTGCCCGTCACGCTCTTGGAGATCTTGAGCGCGAGGCCGACTTCGCTGTAGCTCAACCCTGCCTGCAGGTGCAGGCGCAATGTCTCTCGGATTGGGCGCATGGTGATTCTGTTGGTGGGCTCAGGCTTGAACCGCAAAAGACGGTGAGCTTGAGGCCCGGTCAAAAGATCACTTGCGCGCTCCCCAAATCGTCCACGATCACGCTGAAATCGCGTCCACGTTCAGCCTGAAACGCCGTCCACGATGGGCTGAAATATGGAAGCAACTGCGTGATCGATGACTGCGCTTGATAGCGGCAGGCGCTCCCGGCGCAAAGTATTACTCCCCAAACTTTGCACAGGAGAGCGCCATGGAAACACCGATCGTCAAGGCTTCCCGGCCGCCATGGAACAAGGAAAAACTCGTAGGCCAGAAGCGGCCCTTCAAGCTCAAGGAAATCTGGGCCATCCGCGTGCGGCTGCAGATCTCCTGCCGGACGCGAGAGCTCGCCCTTTTCAACCTCGGCATCGACAGCAAGCTGCGCGCATGCGACTTGGTGAAGCTGCATGTGCGCGACGTCGCAAGCGGCGACAGGACGGCGGCACGCGCAAACGTGGTGCAGCAAAAAACCGGTCGACCGGTCCAATTCGAACTGACTCAGCCGACGCGCGAGGCCGTCAGCGCCTGGATTGTCCAAGCTCACCTGCGCGGCGAAGATTTCCTCTTTCCCAGCCGTGTGAGCGCGTCGCCGCACCTCGGCACACGCCAGTACGCGAGGATCGTGGACAGCTGGGTCACGGAAATCGGCTTGGATTCCGCAGCGTATGGCACCCACTCCATGCGAAGAACTAAGGCGTCGCTGATCTACCGGCGCACCCATAACCTTCGAGCAGTGCAATTGCTGCTTGGCCACAGCAAGATCGAGAGTACGGTGCGCTACCTGGGCATCGAGGTAGAAGACGCGCTGGAGATGGCAGAGCAGACCGACGCCTGAGCGATTACGCCTCGGCGCCCGTCACGACGGGCGCTCACGCGACAGGCACAATTCGGGCCAGGACCTGACATTCAAGACGCTCGATGAACGACCAAGGAACTTACTTTGAATCGGCAACGTCGGACGATGTCGAGGCTTTGGTCGAATTGCGCATCCTCGCCATGCGGGAAAGCCTCGAGCGCATCGGCCGCTTCGACCCGCAGCGTGCACGAGAGCGATTCGTCGCGGGCTTTGAACCCAAAAACACGCGGCACTTGATGCGTGGTGGAGAGCGGATCGGCTTCGTGGTTGTGCGGCGCGAGCCGGATCATCATTTGTTGGACCATCTCTACATTCACCCCAACTTTCAAGGGCGAGGCTACGGTGCCGCAGTGCTTGGTGACCTCTTTGCTGAGGCTGACGCGACAGGGGCGCTCATGCGAGTAGGGGCGCTCCGCGGAAGCGATTCAAATCGGTTCTATGCGCGGCATGGCTTTGAACTTGTAGAGCAGGCCGAATGGGACAACTACTATCTGCGCAAGGCAAAGGACTGAGATCGGCCAGGAGCAGACAGTGGCAGCCTAAAGAAACCTAACCGGCCGGTCTTCCCACGGCAGTTGGTAAATGCGAGCTCATAGCCGTGACTGACGCCGATATCGCTTTTGCGCTTCGAGCCATTCGTATGGACGTCCAAGTGGTTCAAGTAGCTCTGGCAAGATCGGCTCACGCCAGACACGGCGTCTCAAATCTACGCCCTGCACGATAGGGCCATGCTCGCTTGCCATAGCAATTCACACCGTTGCCTTTGGTTTCATCGAACCGATGACGTTGGCAAGCGTCAACGACCCCACCCACGTTTGCCCATTTGCGCTGCAGCGGTGGATTTGACAGCAACCAGTTCGAGATTTCCAGATGAATATCAATCCGACAATCGATAGCGCGCTTCGTGTCGCGTTAATTACGGGATCCACTTCCGGCATTGGCGCAGCCATCGCGCGCAGGCTCAGCCACGCGGGCTATGCAGTGGTCCTCCATTCGCGAAGTACTGCGAAGACAGGGCACGCAATGGCTGCCGAATTGAAGCATGCGATCTACATACAGGCAGACCTTGCCCTGGAAGCCGATAGGATCCGGCTTGTCAGCGAGGCCATCGCCGCGTGGGGTCAACTCGACGTGTTGGTCAACAACGCCGGCATCAGCAGAGTTATTCCCCACGGGGACCTTGCCGCGGCCACTTCGGCGGTGTGGCACGAACTCCATGAGGTAAACGTTGTGGCGCCGTTTCATCTCGTTGCGTTGGCCGAGTCGGCTTTGCGCGATGCCGCCCGGTGCCGTCGAGCGGGCAGCGTCGTAAATATCAGCTCACACGCGGGTGTCCGTCCCAAGGGTGCTTCCATTCCCTACGCGGTGAGCAAGGCTGCGCTCAATCACGTGACCCGTTTGCTCGCACTGTCACTCGGGCCGGATATTCGCGTCAATGCGGTAGCACCGGGCTTGGTCGACACGCCTCTGACGGCCGAGTGGACTGGCGCACAAGAGTTGTGGCGCGAGCGTGCTCCTATGCACCGGGCCGCAAGCCCAGACGACATTGCTCATGCTGTTGCCATGTTGGTTGCCTCGGATTACCTCACTGGCGAGGTGCTACTGTCAGACGGAGGACTGAATCTGACCTAGATTTAGCACGGGAACCGAGCAACTGATTCGCAAGTGCAGTATGACAAGAAGGGCTGTAAGAAGCTTGCCGTCCGATGTGGACGAAGGGAGTCACCCTGTTAATGCGCTGCGACAAACTTGCGAAAAGCTTTGCGGCGATGGTTCTGCTCCATGCGTATTTACTACACTTATTTCGCTTCATACGATGCCTAGCCAGCCGGCCGCTCTGGGCCCAATGCGGCTGTACGCTCATGCTCCAAAGCTGACCTGGCCGATCTGACTTCGCGACTTCGACCCCAGTGAATGTGGCGGGGGTGGCCCGTAGCCTCCTTGGGTTCTACTGACCGTCACGCGCTCTCGTCTGACGCTCGCTAGCATGCGGAGAGGCCCTGCTGCTTGCCTCGCAGGCGTTGATCGGCCTCAGGCAGGCGCCGCGCGACGCCATTCAGGCAGCGAACTCGCAAAGGGCCATCGAGTCGGTGGTCCGGGCGGCATGACATCGATGCCTAAATTGCGTAAAGCAGGCTGCGCTGCCGCACTCGTCTATTCAACAGAATATGTGACAAAGGATGGGCCCAATGAAGGGAATGCCTTTCCACACTGCTGGGGCACCGCTGCTTATATCTTTAGGCAAGTGACCATCGGTAAGTTGGTTGTAGTCACCGATGCTGCAACCGGGGTTAGCTGTACCTGTCGATACTCTTAGCGCTTCCTTGCCCGGATCGACGTCCCCGACTCTCCATTCGGCGACGAAATGTTTGTCGGGGCACGAAACCGTGAAATCGTAAGTTGTTCCTGCATACACGCTCGCCGCAAGAGTAATGAAGATTCCGGCGCCTAAAAGACTTGTCTTCATGGCTTTATTCATTTTCAATTTTGGGAAATCTCATTCGGGCTCAAATAGTCAGTCTTGTTTCAGAAACAATTTCCAAAAGATTATTGCAAACACTGCAGCAATGGCTATCAAAATAAAAAGAATCGAGATGGCTTTTTTTATTGCTTTAACCTCAATTAAGACCAGAAAGCAGAAGCCAAGTTCAGCCGGGGAGAAGTTTTACGTTGCCTAGAAAAAATCCGCAATGTGGAATAGCTACCGGGAGGGGGAGAGGGGCGCAATTGCGGCCGTTTTAAAATCAACGATCGAATTCCATTCCAATGCAACGCCAACCTTGTTTGCCGTGAAGCTCGTTGGCTTGAGGGCGAAAGCATACTCACGAGGGCCGGAGGTGCCGGGTATCACAAGTTTACCTCCGTTTGCTATGAGGAGTGGAAACTGCCCCGTTGCGAGAGCACCTCCGGGAACATTGAAAGCAACTGGGAATCCTATGTTTCCAAGGTACTGAATCCCAAGGCTCACCGTTACATTCACTTGGCGTGGCTGGACAATGACTGCGCTATAAGAAACTGCTTGTCCTCCCGGCGCAAGGGCAAAGCCAATTTGTATCTGTAAATCTAAATCCTTTGTCGCATTTGCCCCAATCGAACCTCCAAATCCTCCTCCAGGAGGGCATGCGTTAAATAGCCCCCGCTTGCCCTTAAATTGCCAGTGGAGCTGAGCATGTCCGGCAACCTGGGCATGAGCCGAAAAAACGACGCTCCCATCATTTTGGATTGATGCATTAAAGTTACTCAGTGCGCCCTCAGCATGTAGGTCGCGTGGGCCCTGAAGTTCTACATAACTATTGCATAGCCCGTTATCGCTGTAGAGCTGGCCGTTGGCTGCAGTAGATTGAAGAACGACGGTTCTTTGAGTAGCTGGCAATGAATTTAAGCCGGCGATTGCGGTGGCGAGAGGGGTGAAAGACGCGAATACCCGCACGTCCGCCTTGCTTACTTGAAGCGGTGCAATCAGCGGTGCAACATCCTTCAGCAGCCCGTCAATCCGCGCGTTTTGTGCGGCAATGTCAGCTGTAACATCAGCCCGGGCTGAGCCGAACGTCGCGCCAAGGCAGAATCCAAGAGCGTGTACTGAGTATTTCATGATCCTGCTTTCGCACTTACAGTGCCATAGACATGGAGCCCGTCGGGAAGCACTATAAATCGAGAAACTGCGGCGTGGCCGGACACGTTCAGCGCAGGGGTACTTATTTCAGCTACTGCCCCAGGAAAATTCACGGGTATTTGCGCCGCAGGCAAAGAAAGCGGGATTTCAGTCGAGATCGGGATTTTTATGCTTGCAAGATTGCTGAGTTCGCTATTTAATTTAGTCTTAATAATGTCGTTCACAAAGCCCTTTATTTTGAAGTCGAATGGACCCCATTGGGCGCGCGGAACGAAGTCTTCGAGTGCGACATTGATAAGAAGCTGAGACGGGCTTGCTGGGTCAATCTTAGTGTCCAGACGAGCAGTTCCGACGACTTCGAAAGTTGCACCAAGATCTCTCTTAGTTGCTTCAGCATCGATAGTCACAAGCGGATAGCCCACTTTCAAGTCGGTAACTATCTGCTTGATTGTGATAGTCGCGCCCTCGACGTTGGGAATGGGCAACGTCACACCTGCCGCTCCCTTGAGCGCGGAGTTGATAAGATTTTTGGAAATAAAGATACTGACAGTGCCGGGCGCCTCGAGCGGACCGCTTGATCCTAAGTCCGCTTTTAGCGCATCAAGTGAGGTCGCCTCGGATTTAAGAACACTCAACCGCTGTTGGGCAAGTTCTTCCTCAGTGTTGTTAGCTCCGCACCCTGTCAGCAGAGCGAGCGCCGCCACCAACACAATTGCCACGATTCGGTGATGCATCGGCATAGCAATACTCCTAGAGGAGCTTGTCGCGCGTATCGCAGTTTTGAATTCGCTGCGCGCCAAGTTGAGCGGCACGATACGACGACGTTTTAGTTAAGTCAATAGAGATTGGCGCTGCCTAACTGTGATTCAGCAAGTTTCACTCTGCGCGTTTTCATCGGAGTGAAATAGGCGGTTGGCGTCAACCCCAATATAGGGGACGCGGTGCTCAATTTCGAGGGCTTTAGTCAGTCCGTAGTCACAAAGCTCCGCGGTGTCTGGCGCGTTTCTGCCGCCACTGACTGGGTAGATTCGTCCGATTCCGCTCGAAACTGGAGGGCCGTGACGGAGGTCCGGTTCTGGCCGGAAGCAGCCAGTCGCAAAAGCTGTTGATCTCGCACCCGTTCCCTGCACAGCCGTGCCTTCGATACCCGCATTTAACCCGCGACCCATCGCACGCGAGTGTCCGCCACCCGCTCCAGGAGGTCCTCGCGTGCGCGCCCAAGGTAGTCCCTGACACCAGCATGTTCCCAGTCACCCCAAACGGTTGCGCCTGCGGCGCTCGTGATCGTCCTGACGAGCTCGAGCATGTTGCGCTGGTAGGCGTCCGCGCCAATCGACCAGGGCAGATCGTGCGGGGAACTGGCGCGGATCGGGCAAAGATTCATAACGACGAGGCCGTCGCAGTCGTACCGCTCGGCCATCGCCTCGGCCCGGGCAATAGCGTCATCGTGATCTTCATCCTGCGCGAGGCAAGCATGCACCCCAATGGCGACCAAAGACTTCCGGCCACTGCGCCCAACTGCGAAGCGCCACGCGTCGGAGTGGTCGCAGTGGTAGATGTCGAAGTGTGGCTTGTCGACCAGACGGGGAGTAACAAGAGAAGTCCGGGTCTCAGGCCGATGTGTACTGAGCTCAGAGCCTGGTGTTGCACTGTCGGCTGCTGGACTGCCGTCATTGAATTCTTGATAAGCCATGTTCGCGGTGGGAAAAATGTCATTCATTATTGGCACGACAACCGCCGGCCCGCCATCACCCGCAAGGAAATTGCAGAATGTTCCTGGGCTAACTTTGCAAAACAAATCCGCCAGATAGCTGCCCCCCTCAACCCCGAATGCACGAAACATTGAGATGCGGCGATACGCAAATGAAACTTGACCTGAATCCGGATTGGCTGATCAAAAACATGAACCTATGGCGGCAGGCCGCCGACATGCAAATCCCGCTGCGGGATGACTTGAAGGTCCACATGATGGCCAGGCGCAGCGACTTACGTCCGAAGCAAACTTCACCAGCTTCTGTAGCGAATGCGAGTAAGGAGATTCCGTGACTGAGGCGCTCAAGATCTGTCTTATCGACACCGAAACGGTGGTTGGCGAGTTGCGATTTACTTCCGAGCGAGGGCGGCAAAGCAGCTCATTTACCTATAACTCGGCCTGGCGTGCAAGCCCAGCTGCTTTCGCACTTGCGCCCGCGCTCCGTTTGCAGGAGGCGCCTCATTTTTTTTCGGCAGCTGCGCAAAATCCTGCCTTGCCACATTTTCTGGCGCTACCCCCGGTGCTGGCGGATCTGTGTCCCGACAGATGGGGGCGCAGCCTGATGCGACGCGATGCGCGGGAGCAAGGCGCTATTGAGCCAGCTGATCTACACTTTTTGACGTTGATCGATGACGCTACGAGGCTCGGCGCGTTGCGTGTGCTCGACACACATGGCATTCCTTTGACCACACGGAATGGAATCTCGCCAGTCATACCTTTTGACGTTCAATTGACGGATCTCGCCCGGGCGGCCCGATCCTTTGAGGGTCGCAAGGCGTTGAGGGACGAATGGAAAGATCTGCTGCCCGGGTCTGGCTTAGGGGGCGCACGACCGAAGGCAACACTCCGGGATGCGCACGGTTGCTTATGGGTGGCGAAATTTACTTCGGAGAAAGATGAAAATTCGGCGATCGAGCGAGCAGAAGTGATGACCAACTGGCTGGCTGATGCGTGCGGCATCACGGTTCCCGAGGCACGGCTGTTTGAAATCGGCCGCGACAATCCGGTCGGCTTGTTCAAGCGATTTGATCGGGCTGGTGCCAGTCATGATTTGCGCCTTCACTATGTGAGCGCCCAAACCTTTATGGATGCGTCAACTGCCATCGATTCTGATGTGACCTACGTCAAGATGGCCGAAGCCATGATGGAGGCTGGCCTTGCAGGAGAGCAGCGGCAAGAGTTATTTCGACGCATTGTCTTCCAGCTGCTGGTCAACAACACGGATGATCACCTCAAGAACCACGGCTTTCTCCACGTCGATGGGGATTGGTCTCTTTCTCCCGCCTTCGACATCAATCCCCAGACAGATCGCCGTCCGCAATTAAAAATCGCGCTCGATACCGATGTCGGAGAACTGCCAACGCCTCAGGAGATGGTGGACCGGAGCTTTTACTTTGATCTGACTGATGCGCAGGCGGCAGCGTGTATCAGCCGTATGGCCAACACAGTTGCAACCTGTTGGGCTCCGTATGCACAGGCAGCAAAAATGCGCGGCCCAGATCTCGCTGCTTACCGCAGCTTGTTCGAAGGCCCACAACAAAACGCTTGGCTTGGAGCCGCGTTGGAGTTGCATGTTCCGCAGCCGCCGGTCGTCCCTCAGCGGGAAAGTGAGAATGCGCGTTAGATGCTACGTGGCGTGACCAGGGGTCAGCAGAGACACGGCCGCCCCGCTTACGGTTCCTTCGGCGGCGGCGTATCCAGCATGCTGGCCACCTTGCTGCGACGGATCGCCGCCGACTTTTAGTAGCCGTAGGCAACGCCAACAAGCGCGAATGGGCCGATGTTGAACGAAGCTATTTGCGAACGCTTGCAGGCGCCGCGCCTTGCTAGACGCCAGCTCTCATTCGGTACTTGCGCTGTCGCTCGGCATTGGAGAGCGGTCGTCGGTCGCCCGGTGCAGCGCCACGCGGCTGCTCGATGCGAGACCAGTCCTTGCCAACGATGCTTGCCCTGGCCACGCCGTCGAAGAGCACGAAGGCCAATGCGCCGAGCGCCCACCGAGACTGCGCCCGAAGGCTCCCGCGCAAATGCGGGACGCCGACCTCGACGGCCGCCCAGTCACCCGGCTCGGCGCGGATCCACGGCAGTTGTTCGCCTGCGTCGCGCACAACGATGGGGCGCTTCGTCCAAGCCCCAAATGCTTCGCAGCGTGTCTCCGCGCGGTTGCACAACTCATGGAGCGGCACCGCGTGAGCGCAGTCGATTTGAGGCGTGTAGCGCACCGGAGGGAAGAAGAGCGGCAAAGCCATGATCTCGTTACAGTAACGCAATATGACCAGCGTTGCTGCTTTCGCGCGATCGCCGGAGGCAATCTTTGCCGCACTGATCGCGAAAGCCGCCACTATCGGTCGCCTCTATGAGCCGGATCTTGTTTTTATCGGCGGCCTTGCCGTTTACCTTCACGCCACAAACCATTCGCTGACGGCGGCCTATGCCGAAGCGACCGCGGACGCTGCGTTCTATATTTCTCTTTCCGCTTTGAGCGATCTCCGTGAGATCGAAGAGTTGTCGCAGAACTCAAGGCTCACCAAGCATGCGTTTCAAAAGGCGGGGTTTTCATTTGATGTCTACGCCGAACGTCAGTCGTCCCTGCCGGTCCCCTACGACCAAGTTGCGGCATTCGCCGTGGAGTACGACGGCGTGCGCGTCGCCTCACTCGAGCACCTCTTGGTACTCAAACTCGGCGCTGCCGTGGACCGTCACGCTTCCGAGCATGGGCGCAAGGATGCCAAAGACGCGCTGAGGATTTTGCTGCTGGCCAGCACATCGGAGTTCGACACCGAACGTGCGGTCGCCTTCATGCAGGACGAACACATCGAGCGACTCGGAATCATTGTTAAGGGGCCGGAATTCCTGGCATTACCCGGCGGCAACGCCAAGGTCGCGAAGGAACTGCGCGTGCGGTGCCAGGACGTTTTTGCAAGGCTCAAAGACGCGCACGATGCGCCGACGCAGTCGGACGCACAGCCCAAGCCGCCGAAGGGCTGAATCGCGTCACTTCCCATTCAGGAACGGAGCTTTGCGAACCCCGGCCTATGCGTCCTTCGGCGGCGGCGTATCCAGCATGCTGGCCACCTTGCTGCGACGGATCGCTGCTGACTGGTAGTAGCCCTGGAAGGTGGCGACAGTGCGGTGTCCCGTCATGGCCATGGCCTCGCCGATCGGCATGTCGCGAAGCCCGGCCTCCGTCACGAAGCCCGAGCGCAGCGAGTGCGCCGAGAAGCGGCCGTCCAGTCCTGCGGCCGCGCAGCGCGCCTTCACGATGAACCGCACCCCCTCGGCGCCCAGTGGCGTGCCCCTGCGGTCGCCCGCCAGCACGCGCCGGAAGATCGGCCCGTTGGTGATCCTGGCCGCGCGTAGGGCACCGATCCAGTCACGCATCGCATCGGCCGCCGCGCTCACCAGCGCCTTGTAGTTCTCCGGCAGGTCCTGGCCCAGCTGGTTCGATTTGGAGTGGCCCAGGCCAAGGTGCAAGGGCGCGGCCAGGTTGCTGCGCATAACTCCAATCTTCACAGGCAAGCTCCTCACTTTCAGGAGCAGTTTCCACACTTACGGGGCTGTACAGATTTCCGGGGCCAGCTCTCTCATCAATGCACGAGGTCGCCTGCGGGCCGATTGTGCTGATGCCCTAAGCATCAACGAAATGGTTGCGAACACTTTGCCCTCTATGGATTACCCGCACAGGCTCCCGAAAGCTGCGGGGAAGTCCACATGGCGCCAGCAATTGTGAGAGCGCTTACTAACCTGTGGTCGACGACGTTGCATTTTGTGCACTGCATCACGGGGGCTTCACCAACCGGTGTTGCGGCCGGTACCGGACTCAGGTACCGTACGAGCCTTAGCACGTGCTAAACAAGTTGTTACCCAATGTTCGCGCTCCACTACTCCTTCAGCCACAACGACGCCGAGCACCATGTGACTCCGGCGACTGTGCTTCCGCTGCGCCCGCGCAATCCAGAGATGGACGCCATGGGCAGGTGGATGCATGGCAATGAGGCGTTCCAGGTCAAGAACGCTGCCAAGGCCATCCGCGAAGCGATGGCCAAGAAGGCTAAGACGCGCGGGTGAGGATTCCTTCGACACCGCAGCCAGCCCGCCCCGAGCGGGCTTTTCTTCGCCCGGCCTGACGCATGGCGCTTGTGAACTTGAAGGTGCAGGCGACTCAGCTTCTGCGCGATTCCCTCGCCGCTGGCGGCTGGAACCCGGATGTTCTCATCCAGGAGTTCCGGGAGTGGAAGGCGGACGGCGCGGCCGGCGAGTACGGAAGTTACTACTTCGGCAAGGACGCGCCCTACGATCCCCCTCGGCGCAACGGCAAACCGGTCCTCTGGCACGCTCACATGCCCCCGGAGTCTGACTCGCAAGCTACCGCGAAGTGGACCCTGGCATGGCGCCGTCGCACCCGCAAAACGAGCGATGCAGCGCTTATCTACGCGTACGACCAATGGCACGGGTATCTGCTGCTGTATTTCGCGGTAGAGCCGACGGCCCATCCGCTCATTGAGATGCGCGACGCCGATTCCCGCGATCTGATGAACTTGCTCGCGGACATTGCCGAGGCATTCATCCACGACGGCTCCGTCATCGTGTGATCGAGGCCCGCGATGCTGGCGCCCCCGCGTCGCGCTTGGCACGATCTACCCATGATCCTCACCCTCGACATCACCAAGATCGAATCTGGTCTGTACGAAGCCCGGCTGTCGGAGGGCGGGACCGAAGTCACCGCGCCGTCGGCATACGACACCATCACCGCGGCTCTGCGGGCGGTGGCACAGGACATCCCCGACGACTTCGCCCACTTCGTCGAGGTGCACTACAGCGGCGTCTCGTCCGGCACCATCGGAACGACGCGGCTCGCGGTGGAAGCGGAGGCGGTCGCCGCCCGGCTTGTGGAACTGGTGGCCGCGGTGCATCGCTCCGAAGAAGATCTGGCGCACCGGCGGCAAGCGCAGGCGTCGGCGGCTTCGGGCTGACCTAAATGCGCACCGGGTGCGCATTTGGCGGCTCGCATCGATCGTCGATAACTCCGCACCGGTGCGGAGTTAACGCCCGCGGCGCGCGCCGCATCGGAGGGTGGGCCCTGAGTGACTCGAACACTCGACCTACGGATCAGGCGTCCTTTGGCGGCGGCGTATCCAGCATGCTGGCCACCCTGCTGCGACGGATCGCCGCCGACTGGTAGTAGCCCTGGAAGGTGGCGACCGTGCGGTGCCCCGTCATGGCCATTGCCTCGCCGATCGGCATGTCGCGCAGACCCGCCTCCGTCACAAAGCCCGAGCGCAGCGAGTGCGCCGAGAAGCGGCCGTCCAGACCTGCCGCCGCGCAGCGCGCCTTCACGATGAAACGCACACCCTCGGCACCCAGCGGCGTGCCCATGCGGTCGCCCGCCAGCACGCGCCGGAAGATCGGCCCGCTGGTGATCTTGGCCGCGCGCAGGGCGCCGATCCAGTCGCGCATCGCCTCGGCAGCGGAGCCCACCAGCGGCTTGTAGTTCTCCGGCAAATCCTGCCCCAGCTGGTTCGCCTTGGAGTGGCCTAGCCGGTAGACAAAGCTCTCGCCGGTGGGCTGCAGGTTCTCCAGCGTTGCGCCCTCGACTTCGGAACGCCGGCGGCCGCCGGTGGCCCAGGCGAAAGTGAGGAGGGCGCGGTCGCGCCGGCCGGCCAGGGTGCGGTCGCAGGTCGCCAGCAACTGGGCCAGCAGATCGGCGGTGAGGGCGGTCTGCTTGGTCGCGAGGGCAGCGCGCTTGGCGTAGGCGCGCCGCGTAAGGTCCAGCAGCGCTTTGACGCGCTCGTCCTGGCAGGGATTGGAGGCAGCGCCGCTCAGCTTGTGCGCCTTGGACAGCACGCTCACCCGGTGGAGGAGAGTGCTGAGCTTCATCGGCCCGGGCTTGCCCTTGGCGCGGCTCCTGACGAGGGCCGCATCGACCCCGGGCGGCAACTCACAGGTGAGGCCCGACAGCGTCGACTTCGACTTGCGCTCGGCATGGTCGGTGATGAAGGTGACGACCACCGGGAAGGCGACGGGCAGCGTGAGGCTGGCCGGCCCCCAGGCACGCCAGATCTCCGCTTCGGTGTCCGAGTCTCCCTGAACATCCACCAGCATCGTCTCCCGGCGCAGCGCATACCAGGCGGCCCAGTATTGCAGCGCGCCCGCATAGGAGGCCACGGTGTTCTCCGAGCGGCCTTCCTTGGCCAGCTCGTCGGCGGCCCGTGCTGTGGCATCGCTCACGGCGGCCGCCTCGAGCTCGAACCTGCTTTTCAAGGTCGCCGGCGTGGCGCTGGTCGCCAGCACGCGGCCGCTCGAACGACTGCCGGCATCTGACTTTGCTTCTGCCTTTGCATCTGCTGTTTTTTCGGGGTCGAAGTTCATCGTCGTCCTCATTGTTGGCGCGTTCACCGGTGCGATTTCAGCCGCATCCATTTGACATAACCGAATTTCGCCCATCCCGGTCTATACAAAACGTTATCCCATGCCGTACCATTTGTTATGTTGTACAGAATCTACCACGGATAAGTTTACCTTATCCGAAGTAAGCAGGGCGGCCAAGCTTTTGGCGCGGTTTCGCGTGTAGCTTGGGGGTCGAGTTGCAGATTCGCGTCACACAGGCGCATGGAAGCCTAAAAATGAATGCCGATTCGCAATCCCCGTTTCCGTTGGTCCCCGGTGCCGAAGAGCCCCAGGCCGGCGGCTTCACGTCCATCCCCTCGCAGGCCGGTCCGGTGCTGGGCAACTGGTACTGGGTCACGCCCGCCAAGAACTCGCACCGCGCAGCCGCGGACGAATGGCTCGGCTGCGCCATGCAGGTCGGTTCCAACTTCGTTGAGATTCACTCGCCGCACACGGATCGCGGCCACAGCTATGTCCGCGTCCACTTCAATGACTTCTGGACCGACCTCCGGCACGAGCCCGACGCCCACGCCGTGATCCGTCAGCGCGTCGGCTTCTACCAAGGCGAGAGCGTCCGGTTGATGGGCAAGATCGACGAGGTCACGCGCCTGCTCGGTATGACCCCGCAGGCACAGATCGGAGCGGCCGCGCAGGGCGATGCTGGCGGCGCGCTGATGGTCCTGTCGAGCCAGCACGATCCGAAGGCGTACAGCACCGCTCTGGAGGTCGCAAAGAAGACGACGCTGCCTGCACTGTTCGAGGAGGTCAAAACCGCCCACGCGAGCCTTGCGATGTGGATGAAGGCGCCGGTGATGTCGGTGCTCGCCGGCATGGCCGACCAGAACAGCATCGTGAAGGACATCGACGACCGCATTTTCAGCGTCAGCCTGTACGCGGGACTGACCGAGGAGTCGGTGAAGATCGCCGGCGGCGCGCCCGCTGAGATTCTCGACAAGCTCCACGTCATGCAGCGCATGGCCTACATGGACGAGGAGTGCTTGGCGAACTACAAGGTCGGTGGCATGGAGTTCAAGGACATCGGCACGTTCGATGCATGGCTGGCCGAGCCCGAGAACCGAGACCGCATCCTGCCCTTCCCTCGCACGCTGGTTGCCATGCGCGTGCGCCGCCATAGCAAGGAGCGCGACTATGAGGGCAGCATCCACACACTAGTGGTGAACTTCAACAAGGAGCAGCTGGACAAGCTCACGTTCCTGTACATCCGCAACGGCGACCAGCTGTGGCGCATCAACACCGAGGTCGACTTCGGCAGCCTGATCTTTCCGGATGCCTCGGTGTTCGATCCGAACGAGCCCAAGATGGCAAAGATGTCCTGCGGCAACGTGAAGGAGTTCGTGTCGGTCCATTACTGGGAGCAGATGCGCGACCGGCAGATCGAGACTCGACGCAAGGCCGAGGAATGGCACGAAGAGTGGAAGAAGGAGCACGCTGGCGAGAACAGCTGGGGTCGCAATCCGTACGAGACGTACACATCGGATCGACACGAGGACTACGAGCCTGTCGACTCGACCAGCGTCTACTTCGACGAGTCCATGGAAAAGATCGCCGAGAAGGTCAAGGAATACAACCGCGTCGCGCTGATCATTCAGGGGCTCTTCGACCGCTCGCTTTGCCTGCATCCACACTTGCCCGCGAAGACGTGGAGCGCGGACGGTTTCGACAAGGCGGTGAAGCTCATCTATGACGGCACCGGCACGCTGTTCAATGGCGAGGCACCTGACTTCGAGGCTTATCGTGCGCGCTGCAATGCGTCGCTCTCGGTCGGCTCGCAGACCATTGGTCAGGATGACTTCTGGCAGCGCGCCGAAGGCACCAAGGAGAGCGCCCGGCGCGACAACGACTACCGCAACCGAGCCGAGTACCGACCCGAGCGGTTCAAGCCCTATGGCAACCCCGGCCCCGGCTACATTGCGCGCATCACCAAGTGGTCGAAGAAGAATGGCGCCACCTTCGAGTGGAAGCGGGATCGACAGCGCTACATCGGCTATGGCCAGAGCCAGATCGCGGCAAGCATCACGGTGCCAGCGAGCGAGCTGTTCAACGTCAGCGCATACAAGGCGGGTGACTTCAAAAGATTTTTTCAGGACCCTCGCACCAGGCAGCACTACCTCCAGTGGGCGCCGATGCTGATCGCGGCCGAGGAGTACCACGCCGGCCTGGCGGCACTCAGCCCGGGCATTAACTCATCGCAGGAATAAACAATGGAACAAAGACCCACTCCCTCAGCGCGCGGCGTCCAGCAGGACGACGTGTCCGCAGCCTGCGATGCCTTGTGGCTGGCGGGCATCCGTCCCACCAACGAACGCACGCGCCAGAAGCTCGGACGGGGCTCGCCGAACACGATCGGCCCGATGCTGGACGCCTGGTGGAAGCAGAAGATGGCGCTGTCCACGGGCACGGGGCCGGCCTCCGTCGAGCAGGTCCTTGGCTTCCCCTCTCCGGTGCTCGATTCGATGCGCGAGCTCTGGCAAAGCGCACTGCGGCATTCGGCGCGCATAGCCGAGGTCGGCATCGAAACCGCCAGGGTGCAGCTGCAAGAGGACCGCGCCGCATTGCAGGCCAGCGAGCTCGCAGTGGGCGAGCGCGAGCGCAGCCTGGAGGCCTCGCGTGACAGCATGGAAGAAACGCTGACCACCACCCGCGAGGCATTGAGCGCGGCGCAGCGCCAGACCGTGGATCTGGAGGGGCAGCGCAGCGCCCTGACCGGTCAACTCGATGAGGCGCGGACCGCCCTCGCCCTCTCGGTGCGCCGGATCGACGCGATGCGCCTGGAGTCCGAGGCCAACAGCGCAGCCCATGCCAGGTCACTCAAGGAGCAGCAGGAACGGCATGACGCGCACGAGCGCCGGCAGCTGCTGGAGATCGACCGCGCCCGCGAGGAGGCCCGCGTGGCTACCGCCGCCGGAGCGAAGGAGCTTGCCCGTCGCCAGTCGGTCGAGCTGCAGGCCAGCGAAGCGGCGCTCGCCGCGCAGGCGACCAAGACGTCGCTCGAGCGGGAGATCGCAACGGGGGCCGTCGTCACCGCAAGGCATCTGAGTGAGCTCGCGACGACGCGCACGGCGCTGGAAGCCATGACCGCGCGCATGACGGATCGGGACAGTGCGCTCGCACGTGAGGAGACCGTGCACGAGGCTACGAAGGCGCTGCTGGAGCGTGCGATTAGGGCCATCGCAGCGGTGGAGCAGCGGCCGCAGGCGGAGCCTGTGATCAACGCAGCAAAGCCGCGACGTCGGTTAGTTCCTCCTGCTTTGTCATGAATCAAGCCTAGTGGGTTCGCGCCGGCGCGCTTGTGGACCGCCGCCCGACATTGGGCTGACCCCTCCCGTCACCTCCCGATCAAATAACTGATGTTGATTTTCGATGCGACAAAGCTCCAATTTCAATGGCCGGCTCTAGATTCTTATCCCCACTACAGAAGAATTCCGAACCGCGTAACGTTCGGGTACCTATATCGCCACTGCGGCAAATTGAATATGCCGCGCTGTGTACTCAGGATCAATTCCATACTCGACGATCTTGGGGTGATTAAGGATGAACGTCCAAGCATCCTCATAATTCGCAAACGGCTTAAAATTATAAATGTTATCTAAACGACGCACTACGTTCTGAAGGTATAGCCCGGTGGCGTAGGTTCTTACTTCTTCGTTTTCGAGGAATCGCCTTTCCTGTTCGATCGCTATCATCCACAACAGAGGTCGCCACCACGAATACGAAAAATCGCACCCATTGATGATATCTTTAGCGTTACCAAGGCCAACCAACAGTGAGAAAAAGTTAATGAGTTCGTCAAGCTTGTAGCGATCGTGGCGTTCGTTAGCGAGAAATTCTTTTTGTGTTGCCCAACCCGGGATTTCGGCGACCTTGGCATGGAACGATTCGCTCGGCGTCTGCAACTGACCAGCAGCAAACAGACGGCTGACTAAGTAGTCTCCGTACTGGCTACTTCTGACCGATGCAATTAAGACATTCATCGACCGATCTTTGACCGTCTGGAAGTATTCGCTGCAATAAGTTTGGAAAAAATCAAGAACTGTCTTCTCATCCGCATGCTTTGCCATTCGTACGCTTGCTTCAGCCATGCTTTTGCTTGCTTCGGCTGTTGAGGCCATGAGCGACTTTGTCTCCTTCAAATCTTTATACTGGGTGAACGAAGTCCAAATTATTCCGAAAAATGCGAGACCCGCAAAAAGCGTATTTACACTCAGAAAGATATCGTTAATTGGCTGCTCGGTCTTCGTCCTCAGTTGTTCCCAGCTGAAACCGAGCACCCATGCGGAAAACCACAGTACCAATATCGTTAAAAAAACTAGTTGGGGTGTTCGATCGAAAGCGAATTGCTTCAATTTAGAAATTCGGGGGGCGCTTTTTTCCATTGAGTTTCCTTTTGATGGCCATAACGTTTTTCAGCACTATCGTACGGGTTCGCCGACGAACGTCTCTTACTTGTTGGAGACCGCAGTGAAACCCTCCGGAAGCTATCCGCACCGGCACGACAGAACCCCGTCACTCTTTGTCGTACCGCAAACTGCGGCCTATTCTTGCATCGGCGCCATGCGGCGCGCAATCTTGGCGCAGCGCCAGTACGCCTACTGTGTCTGGTTACCCGGAGGGTGACCCAATGCGACCTCCAACTGCTCGCGCGGGTACCTAGTCTTGCGCTGTGCCATTCTCGGAAAATCCGCGTGGCCACCGCCGCCGGAGTGAAGGAGATTGCGCGCCGTCAGGCGGTCGAGCTGTAAGCCAGCGAAGCGGCCCTCGCCGCGCAGGCCACCAAGACATCACTCGAGCGGGAGATCGCAACGGGGGCCCTCGTCACCGCAAGGCATCTGAGTGAGCTTGCGACGACGCGCGCGGCGCTGGAAGCCACGACCGCGCGCATGACGGATCGGGACAGTGCGCTCACACGTGAGGAGACCGTGCACGAGGCTACGAAGGCGCTGCTGGAGCGTGCGATTGCGGCCATCGCAGCGGTGGAGCAGCGGCCTGGTCCGGGACCTGGTCCAGAGTCAGTGATCAAGGCAGCAAAGCCACGGCGTCGGGCAGTTCCTCCGGCTTCGTCATGACGTTCCAACTCCATCAAGCGACTCGACGTGTAGAGCAAAGCTATGGTTTGGGCGATCTTGGTGTGACGAGGGTGCTGCCGAGCAGATGATGGTGTTCGCACAGCAGCTTGTGGGCGCCGGCTGCACTAACGCAACATGATCCCGACCGCGTCTTGCGGCAGAGACCGAACGCGCTTCAGAGATGAAAGTAGGCCAGCGCGCCCACCACCAGCCCCAAGCCGCTCATCACGAAGACGGCTTTCTCCAGCCAGCGTCGCCTGGTCAGGAGCGCGATCGCGGCCATAGCGATGGCGATCTGCAGCGCCGTGGTGGCCTGGGCCCAGCGGTGATGCTGGTGCAGCTTGGCTTCGCTCATCTCGTCGAATTCGGTCGACTCCGTTTCGAGCTTTTCGGCGGCCAGCTTGATCTCGGCCTCCTCAGCAGCGTAGCGTTTGGCTTCGGCCTCGAAGAGCGGTCTGCGCGCCGCGTCGACAAGCTGCATCCCGAGTTCGCTCAGGTTCTGCTTGTTGCTCTTTGCCTGGTAGAAATTCCATTGGTTTGACGCCTCGGTCTTCCTGATAGCAGCATCGTTCTTGAATATGCCGGCGTCCGCCTGAGTGGCTCCCGCCATGTACGAGAACATCGCCCCGACCGTTGCGAGGATCGCCGTCATCACCGCCAACTGTCCCGCCATCCCCCTGGGCTCGCGCTCGGCCGCCGCGTCCATCTGGTCTTCGTGTGCCCCACGTATCTCGAACTCTTCAGACAAGCGCTACTCCTGGTGTTGGGTCAATTGTCGACGACCGCAGCAAGCCCACAACGACTGAGTTCGAGTCCGAGTCCGAGACCGAGACCGGTGGACTCGTCTACCTTCTAACTAATGTCGGTGCCCATGTTCATGAACGGGAGATCAACGGTCGCCGCGTTCAGGGGCTCCTCGTCAGGGGGAGTCTCGGGGTGGTGACCCTATGTGCGAATTAGTATGGCGAGTCGACGAGCTTCGCTGCCTTGGCTTGCTCGGGCGTAAACCAACTGAGCGATTGCCCAGTCAAACGTCCGGAGCGCACGTTCTCGAGATCTCGTTTCTGACGAGCCCGCTTGAAATCCCAGATCTCGTGCTCGGGCACCTCGCGCACGAGCGCTTGGGGCGATCGATCTGCCTGCAGCATCCTGGTCGCCTCAGCCACGGTCAGGCCCGCCTCTTCGAGCGCCAGTTCAAGACGTACCCAGTGCTCATTTTGCTGGGAAGCCGATCGAGACATGAGCGCACCCTGCGCTTGCGCTTCAGAAAAAAGCAAAGCGGCGACGCGAATGGAGTTGGACGATGAGGACATGGCGGGTTCGACAGAAGCAATAGATACGCGTGTCATTTCATTATTTTGCCCCGGTTGCTGCTGAAGCAGGCGCCCTTCTTGGACGAGATCCTCCAGAAACCATTCGACCCCGAGGTGACCTTTTTGCGGGGTCGAACACTGTCGGCCTAGCTGCCGGTCAGACCGGTCGTCGCTGGCTCGCGCTCGAGGGAATGCTCAGTTTGCGGCCGGTGCGGCACTACGGTTTCGCGACGCCGACGGTTTTCTGTCGTCGGGAGACATCGACCGCGCCCTCGACGAGGCCCGCGTGGCCAAGGGGCGGCTGTAGTTGCCGCATGACTCATGAAGACTCTTCAAAGGACAAGAGAATCGCCTTCGGGGGGAAAGGCAGGCTTGCGAAGTTGCCCGTAACTCCGGTGCCCGAGTGGCTAAGAGACGTGTTTGCCGATCAGGCCGGCCATTTCGAACATCGTGACCTGCGGCTTGCCAAATACCTCGAGCAGCTTTGCGTCGGCGTTGATGTTGCGTTTATTGACCTTGTCCTGGAGGTCATGCTCCTTGATGTAGACCCAGAGCAACTTCACGATCTCGGTGCGCGGCACCGGCGTAGGCCCAATCACCGCAGCCAGCGCCGGGCTCAGCGTGAGTGCTTTCGTGAACGAGCCGCTGGCCTTCTTTTTCGCTGGCGCCGCGGACGCAGTTGATTTTGCCGGAGCTTTTTTTGCAGTTGCCATGAGGTTTGGTTTTGTCGTTCTGTTGAGAAAGAGCAATGGTACAAAAAAAGATATTCCAGGCCATGGGAAGGCTGGTCGACCTTGGCGCTGATGCTGACTCTCCCCCTCGCTCCCCCTCGCCCCCTCTCCGCACGCTCGACGAGCGCCAAACCTGGTCGAGCATCACGGCAGCTTGAACTGCTGATGCACCCACCATCGCGCAGGCTTCACCAACGGGCTTTCTGCCCTTGTTCTACGAAGTCGGTGAGCCGCGCCGATCGCCGCTGATTACTTCACAAAGTCAGCGAGCGCCTTGCCCGATTCGATCGCGGCCTTGAGCCAGCCTGGCTTTGGACCCATCCCGCTCCATGAATGGCCGGCATCATCGCCGTAGCTCACCTTCGCGCGCTTGGCGGTTGCAGCAGGTGTAGCCGCAGCACGTGTGGGTGCAGCGGGTGTGGATGCAGGCGATGCGGTTGCCGCAGCAATCGCAGCGCCCAACGGCACCGGCACCTTCTTTGCCTTCGCGCGCTTGCCGATGCGGAACTCATTGATGTCACGGCCAGCCTGCAGCGCCTCGCGAAGCCACGCCGGACGCGGGCCGCGGCCACCCCAGGAATTGCCGGACCCATCGCTGAATTGCGGTTTGCCTTGGACGGTAGTCTTGGTTGCTGCCTTGGGCGTCGGCTTTGCGGACGGTACGGGCAACTGTTTGGGTGCCGATGCAGTGGCGGCGGGGGAAATGATGGAGGAGGAAGTGGAACTCTTCGCACCATCGAATCCGAGCTGCTCTGCCGTCAGGCCGTAATGCTGGATGGCTTCTTTAATGCGAACGATGACGCCCTTGGCTTCAACCGCATGCAGCGCTTTGGCCTTGCTTTGAAGCTTCCCGATTTGCTGCTGGATCTGTTCGTATGTCTTTGCCATGAGTCTTGTTAAATAGAGTCGTAAGACTCTCGAGCTTACCGTTTTGAAAACAAGGCAACGCTGATCAAGTCCGGGGTTGGCACGCTGCCTGCATCACTCACTGCATGAAGCAACAGACTCTCGCCATGGCCGGTGACCAGAATGCGCAGTACGAACGGTGCAGAAGGCCTGAGTGCCGCATCGCTTTCCTGAGCATGATGGAGCGCATCGTTTTTTCGGAGGCTCTGTGCGGCGTGATCTTTCATGTTCGACCGCCAAAATATAACGATTGAGCGATCGCGGGCGCCTGATGTGCACAAAAGTCAACTCGAACCCGCAGTTTTCAATCGCTCCTGTACGACGCTCCGCAGGGCGCGCTTTCCCTCCGCATTCGATGCGTCCCATGCGCGCGCGGCGAGGTCTAGGAACTTCACTCTTGCATCGTTGGGCAACACCGCTTCATGCTCCATATCGAGCCAGCCGGCGGGTACGTTGCTGTGTGTCTCGATCTGCCGCGCCAGCACATCGCCGATCTGCCTGATGCCATTTTTTATCTGAGACCAGCGCGACGCGGAGATCTCGATCGATGCGGCGAAGGCGGCCTCGATCCCTTTGGCTGGGCCGCCGCCGGCGACGTACTTGCCCGTGAAGAGATGGAACAGGGCCAGCGTGTTCGCTCTTCTCTGAACGCTTGTGTTGACGGATATTGATGCAGGCACGTAGGGAGAGAGCGGTAGGAGAAAACGATTGGAAAAAACGGCTGGTTGAGGCGGCATGCTGGTCGACCAGGCGCGGCGGGTAATCCATGTCACGTGTTGTTCGTTGACTGCGATCTGGATGCCCCAACTGAATTATTTTCTCAGATCTTGACGGTATCTGTAAATCTAGATTACAGTGCCTTCATCGAAACAGAATTCGCAGCAATTGGCAGCGAGCTCTGGATCGCGGACTAGCTGGTGATGCCTCACGGCCCGCCACCAATCGATTCCGGCAGATCAACCGACCAACATATTTACCGAGAACACATCGTGACCAGACTGCAAGCCTCCCAACTGAACCAGCGACCCGCATCGGGCCGGCAGGTCATGGGTGCGTGCGGCTTTGAAGGCTCGGGCGCCAAGGCTCGAGGTACGACGTATCCGGCAATTTCAACAAACATGCATCAGGACTCAGTGCTTTCGATCACCGCCAATTTGTGGCTTGGATCGAGCCAGGAGGATCAGATGCAACCGGGCGGAGGCAGCGCATAGCGCGACCTCCCAAGCTCTCTTCCAAGAGGCCCGGATTCCAGAAGTGGATCCGGGCCTTTTTGTTTTTCTCAACGCGCTGGCAACGGCGCATCGACCCGCAAGGCAAGCCTTGCCACGGCAGTCATCGTGCTGCCGTGAACTCACCCGCCGAGTGGCGCCGGTGGGTGATCATTAAAAATTCGCAGCAGGTTCGCGCTCCTCACTGGTGGGGCCACCGGACCTGCGAAAACGCAGATGTAGCTCAGTGGTAGAGCGCGACGTTGCCAACGTTGAGGCCGTGGGTCCGACCCCCACCATCTGCTCCATTTCGGGTGTGCCTACGCACTACCGCCGTGATCGCCCCAGGGAAGGGGTTGGCGGGATGTGCATGAGGTCTTGGCCCCATGTGCAGCGATCGCACCCAGGAGGCCCAGGCCTTCCTGTTCGCGTGTGGACACAACCGAAATGGCTTTTCTAGGATTTTTCAGTTGCCCCGATGGTGGAATCGGTAGACACGCTCGGCTCAGACCCGAGTCTCTGGGAGTTCGAGTCTCCCTTGGGGCACCACCAGATCCGATTCACTACACGAGTCAATAGCACAACTGGCAGTGCAGCGGTCTCCAAAACCGCAGGTTGCAGGTTCGAGTCCTGCTTGGCTCGCCAGCGTCAATGTTTTTCGCCTCAATAGCTCAGCCGGTAGAGCGTTTCCCCTGTAAGGAATTGGTCGTCCGTTCGAATCGTGACTTGAGGCTCCATCGTGCAACCAACGTGTAAGTGTCCCGTTCGACTTCTGGTGAGGTCATCACCCTTTCAAGGTGAGCAGATGGGTTCGAAACCCATACGGGATACCAATCTCATGCCGCCGTCACTCCGGAGTCGCTGTTTCGGCTTTTCGCCTTAGCGATCTCTGGCGCCGGGACTTCCCGTGCGAAGACTTCCGGCGCCAAGATCGCATGCGCATCGCGTCTTGTTAACCAATTGGGGCTTCGCCAAGTGGACTAAGGCACCTGGTTTTGAACCAGGCATTTTCGATGGTTCGAATCCATCAGCCCTTGCCCAAACTTGTTCCTTTAGCTCAGAGGCAGAGCACTCGGTCGATAACCGATAGGTCGGAATTTCAAAATTTCCAAGGGACACCATCAATCGGATGGAAGATTTCTACGGTGCTTGGCGCAGTTGGTAGCGCGCTTGCTTTGGGAGCATGAGGTCGCAGGTTCGAGACCTGCAGCACCGACCACACAAAGAGCGGGACCGGGTGATGTAGATCTCCCTCCCGTGGAAACCGGACGCAACAATTGGGCGTCGCCGGAACTCGTAACCGGAAATTTCGTTGGATCGTTGGTCGAGAGGCCCATGACAACGGCTTGCTAAGCCGTGGCTGCGACAGCGGCCCGTGCGTTCGAATCGCACACGATCCGCCATGAATGCACCAATGCATCCGTCGGTCAATGGATACGCACTGCCACGTGTCTGCGCCGTCGTTAACTTTCCCGGGGATATAGCTCAATTGGAAGAGCGCCTGCATCGCACGCAGGAGGCCAACGGTTCGACCCCGTTTATCTCCACCACATTCTTACGTTTTTATTCCTCAGTAGCTCAGTTGGTAGAGCTCCCGGCTGTTAACCGGAGGGTCCGTGGTTCGAGCCCACGTTGAGGAGCCAGCCTTTGATTTCTGGGGAGTGGTGCGAGCGGTCCAAGCCACCTGGTTCTGAGCCAGGAAATCCGTCGGTTCGAATCCGACCTCCCTTACCAGCGTTCGAGATTGTTCCGCTAACTCAGTGGCCAGAGTGCCTTCTTGTCTCGGAGGAAGCCAGGGGTTCGAATCCCCTGCGGAACGCCAGATTTATTAGTTTCTTGCCGCGATAGCTCAGACGGTAGAGCGCTGCGCCGAACACGCAGGCGGCGGAGGTTCGATCCCTTCTCGCGGCACCAGGTTTAACGGAGGATTGGGCGAGTGGTCAAAGCCGGCTGCCTTGAAAGCAGCAACCCCTGACGGGGTACGCGAGTTCGAATCTATGCATCCTCCGCCATCGAACATTGGAGAGGTCCCATAGTGGCCTATTGGCTCGCATTGGAAATGCGATGTGCCGCAGCGATGTGGTGCCTGGGTTCGACTCCCAGTCTCTCCGCCAGTTTTGCAGTTGTCCGAGTGTCATCGCAAGCCGGCGCGAGCATCCTCCATCAACCTATCCGCGATGTCGCTCGTCCGGCGGGACCTCGTCGACGCCACCAGGCACCCGCTTGTAATGGGGCATGTGTGTCTGCACAAGATGTTCGACCAAGTCCGCCTGAACCCCATCCTTTACGCGCTTCTTGGGGTCACGCCAGTCGCTGCGCGTGAGCTCGCGTTTGATCGCGACAAAGGTCATGGGATGCATGGTGTGCATCATCGCCATGTGGCCCGTCGGTGAAACGACCATTTGACTGAATCGCTCTGCGCCAAGTATCTTGTTGCCGGTGTCGATTTGCACAGCCCAGAGGTCTTCTTCGTCGTCGCTCATCCTCAAGGGATGCGGATCTCCCTCAACCGTCGATCGCCGGACTACGTCGATCTGAAAACCATCGTCGTTTTCAGCGGTTTGCTTCTGGTCCTCGAGCACGCGAAAAGTTGGATCAGCCTTTCGCAGCGCTGCGATAAAGCTGTTGTCCGTCTCCTTTATTTTTGCGACGAACGACAGTCGTTTCCTGCTGTCAAACAGCAAGTCAATATCGCCCGTCGCAACAGCGTCCGCAGTGACACGAACTCCACAAGCAGTCTCGTACGCGTAGAGGGAGTGAGTTCCGATCGTCAAGAAATTGTCTGCAAGCGACTGCCGCTCCAGCGCCGACAAGATTTTGACGACGATCTCGGGCACCCGGCCGACGCGCAACGCCTTGTTCATGCGCTGCTGATCTTCCAGTGCGGTCGATATGGACGCCAGACGGCGCGTCGTCTCGTTTTTTCGAGCCGTGAATTTTGCGAAAATGCTTTCGGTCTTCTCGGAACGAGGCCCAAGCGATTTCTGGGCATTCCCGACGGTTTGCCTGATCAGGTATTCGGCGCCGTTTTGTGGCCGCCAACGCATCGATCCCTTCACCTCGGAGGCCGCCTGTCGCGCCCTGCGATGGCTTAGAAAAATCGATTCCGAGTCAATGTACTGCCGCAACTGCTTGGGTTCCAGCGGCGTGTAGAGATGGTTTTCCGTAGGAAATGTCATTTCTCGAAATATAACGGAAAAGAGTTTGCGCGCGAAGCTCAATGGACGAGCACTGGCCTACGAAGTCAGGGGTTTGGGAGTTCGAGTCTCCCGGCGCGCACCAGAGTAGTTGTCAAAACTGACAGAACTGACAGAACTGACAGAACTGACCCAACGGATCGTGAGCAGCATGGGTGACTGCAGCGCGCTGTAACCGCGCCTCCTCACGGAATACTTCGTTCGAACCGAAGACGATCCACCAGCGTTTTAAAGCAGGCCTGGCCGAGCGGTTAGGCGCCAGCCTTCCAAGCTGTGCAGGCCGGTTCAACTCCGGCGGCCTGCTCCATTGCTTCGCCTTGGACGGCGATAAATGTCCATTGCCAATTTGCCAGTTTTTTGGCGCGGTAGCAAAGCGGCCGTGCGGCGGTCTGCAAAACCGCAGAGCCGGGTTCGACTCCCGGTCGCGCCTCCATGCATTCAGTCTGCCCCCGTAGCTCAGTTGGACAGAGCAGCGGATTTCTACCCCGCGGGCCGGCCGTTCGAATCGGTCCGGGGGCACCACAAGACCGATGGCCCTTGATGTTCTTGATGTTCTTGAGGTCCTTGAACGCAACACGCAACGCCGCCTGCCGACCGCGATGAATGCGAGGTGGCTGAAGATGACTTTCTGGTGGACGTAGCTCAATGGCAGAGCCGCTGGTTGTGGTCCAGCTGACGAGGGTTCGACTCCCTTCGCCCACCCCATCGTTTGCCCTGCACAGTTCTTAAAGCCCGCCTGGCGGAATGGCAGACGCTAGGGTCTTAAAAACCTGAGGCCGAGAGGCCATCTCGGTTCGAGCCCGAGGGCCGGGCACCAACACTTCTCCAGCACATCCCGCTTTGGTGGAACCGGCATACACGGCTGCCTCAAAAGCAGTTGCCGAAAGGCATGTCCGTTCGAGTCGGACAAGCGGGACCATTTGCATCTTTCACCTTTGCACCTTTGCACCTTTCACCTTTCACCTTTGGCCGATCCCAGTGCCGTAGCTAAGCGGTAAAGCCCCGGCCTCATAAGCCGGTGACTCGCGGGTTCGAATCCCGCCGGCACTACCAGCTACCAGCTACCAGTCACCAATCACCAATCACCAATCACTATCCGCGCGCATAGCTCAGAGGAAGAGCATCCGGCTTTTAACCGGAGGGTCGAGATTTCGAAATTCTCTGCGCGCACCAGATCGAAGATGCGTGCTGGGCCACCGCCCTCGAGCGTATAAGCTTTCTGAAATGAATACGCGCACCGTCGGAAAACGCATGGAACCCGTCGTCACGGCAACGCCTTGCGGTGAAAACTTGAGGCGCGCCGGCGTGGTGATGAAGACGCTTGCGGCGTTGGGAGGGGCTATGGATTCGGGCATCCCGAAGCAAGCAAAGATCATGCGGTTTAAGACGCACGAGCAAATGAACCGATTCGACGAGGAGTGCCTCGCACGCGCCATGGCAGCTCGTGCGGTCGCCAGGCGCGAAGAAGTTGCCAATGACTGACGAGCGATCAACGACGCGTCCGGCGACGATCGAAGACCTGCGTACTGTCATTCATGCACTCAACGCGCACGGGGTCCCCTATCTCCTGATCGGCGGCTACGCGCTCGCTGTCCACGGCTACGTGCGAGGAACAACCGACATCGACATAGTGTTCCCGGCCACTGCAACGGCTGGCGCGCTCGTCAGGCAAGCCCTTTCAATGTTGCCTGACAAAGCCGCAGCGGACATCGATCCTGCATGGTTTGAGGAGGGCGAGAACATCCGTATCCTGGACGAGTTCGTTATTGACCTCATGCTCAATGCCAACGGCCAGACATTCGAGACGCTTACCCAGTTCGCGCAGACAGTCGATTTCGATGGGCTGCCACTCCACACCATTAGCTTGGAGGGGTTGCTCCTCACGAAGCAAACGGCCCGCTCAAAGGACGTTCTTGATCGCTCAGTGCTCGAGCGAGCGATCTCCGAACTCAGGGCATTGGACGAAGCCCGTCCCGTCGATAGCGATCGCCCCAAAAACTGATCGTCGACATCCGAAGTTCACGGATATCTAGTCGATTGGGCATGTGACGCCCGGATCGCGAAGGCTTTCGGCCTTCGACACCACTTTTCGATCGCTAGCTCAGCTTGGTAGAGCGGGGTCCTTACAAGACCCATGTCCGGGGTTCGATGCCTCGGCGATCGACCACCCAACCCCGTCTGGCGGAATCGGCAGACGCGCTACCTTGAGGGGGTAGTGCCCGAGCGGGCTTGCAGGTTCGAGGCCGGCGACGGGGACCAAGACAAGACCATCGCGGCGAAAGCTCAACTGGACGAGCGCAGGTCTCCGATGCCTGAGGATGCGAGTTCGAACCTCGCGCGCCGCACCAAACAACAAGACTGCGAAGGAGAAAAAAATGGAACTGATGAAAAACGTCCAGGCCTGGACTGCCGGCCTGGAGATCGAGCACGAAGCCCTGAGCCAGTTGCGCAACATCGCAGGGCTGCCGATCCTCGCTGGACCGGTCGCCGTCATGCCCGATGTGCATTTCGGAAAGGGTGCGACTGTCGGCTCTGTGATTCCGACCATCGGCGCAATTATCCCGGCGGCTGTCGGCGTGGACATTGGCTGCGGAATGATTGCGTTGCGAACAGAGCTGCGGGCGACCGATTTACCGGACAGTCTGGGGCCCCTGCGCTCGTGCATTGAGGCGTCGATCCCGGTCGGCTTTTCGGTGCATGACAAGGAACTGAATCCGACCCATGAGGGACCTCATGGCCGTGTCTTGCGGCAGCGCATGGACGCGTTGTACGCACGCTTCGAGGCGCTGAGCATCCTGGCCGTACTCGGCAAGCTGGACGTTCGCCGGATCTGGAAGCAGCTGGGCACGCTGGGCGGCGGCAATCACTTCATCGAGCTGTGCCTCGATGAGAGCCAGGATGTCTGGGTGATGCTTCATTCGGGATCGCGTTTCATCGGCAAGACCATCGGTGAAGCAGCTATCGCCATGGCCCGCGAGAGCGCCCACCGCAACGGTGTTGCGCTTCCCGACAAGGATCTGGCGTGGCTGGCCGAAGGTACCGTCGAGTTCGAGCAGTACGTTCAGGCGCTCCGCTGGGCGCAGGACTACGCGGCTCTCAACCGCGACCTGATGATGTTTCGCGTGATGAACGTTCTGCGTAGCGCCTTCGGGCGCGACATTGGATCGACGAAGGATGCGATCAACTGCCATCACAACTACGCGAGCATCGAGGAACACCTTGGGCGACAGGTTTGGCTCACCCGCAAAGGCGCCGTGAGCGCGCGCGCCGGCGAGCTCGGAATCATCCCGGGCTCGATGGGCGCAAAAAGCTTCATCGTGCGGGGCAAAGGCAATGCTGCCTCGTACTGCTCTTGCAGCCACGGGGCGGGCCGTCGCATGTCACGTGGCGCCGCCAAGAAGTTCTTCGACATCGACGCGCTGGTCGCGCAAACGGCCGGCGTCGAATGCCGCAAGGATGCGGGTGTTCTCGACGAGATTCCGGGTGCCTACAAGGACATCGAAGTCGTGATGGCCGCGCAAGCGGATCTGGTTTCGATCGAACACACGCTCAAGCAGGTGCTTTGCGTGAAAGGCTGAAAGGTTGATAGACCGAGGGGCTAAGAGGTTGAAAGCAAGCTGCAAATAGACAGGCCACGAAAGGAGGCCACACCATGCGACACGTACTCCAACTCGACATCCAGGGGACGCCACAGGCGTGGATTTCGCCGGAACAGGCGGCCACCCACTACGCCACCGATTCGGTGGCGTGGGAGGAAGGCACGGGGCCTCTCCTGACGATGCGTGGAGGCTTTTGCGTCGCGCGCGGCGTGCAGTCGATCATCGACGTCGCGCCGATCATTGCGCTGCGCGGCTTCTCAAAGGTCAACCTGTTCGAAGTGGGCCCGGGCTTTACCAAGGCCAAGCTGCTCAAGCGTGATCGAAACACGTGTGCGTATTGCGCTCAGGTCTTCGCCGATCGCGACCTCCAGTGCGAGCACATCCTTCCTGAAAGCCGGGGTGGCCAGTGGGTGTGGACCAACCTGGTGGCGGCGTGCGGCGTCTGCAATTCCCGCAAGCGTGACCGCACTCCCGAAGAAGCGAAGATGCCTCTTGTGTACCTGCCTTACGTGCCATCACGGTTCGAGGCTTTCCTTCTGGATGGCCGCAACATCCGTGCTGACGTGCATGAATGGCTGGCCAGTCGACTGCCCAAAGGCTCACGTCTCGCGTGAACCCAATGCCCCGGAGCACAAGCTGCCGGGGCATTTTCTTGGCTGATCGAAACGCGCGGTCGAAAGCAGCAATCGTTGTATCCCTCCACAGGTCGACAACGGGATGCCGCAATGCGAACATCCCACCATGCGTGGAATGATCAGACCCCTTGCCGAATTGGTGGCCGAACGCCGACTGGCTTCCTACGAGGCTGTGCGGCCACAGGTGGACGCCTGCATGGCGTCCCTGGCAGCGGTAGGTGTACGTGCGGTCACGGTCGGCTCGTATGCCCGTGGCCCATCGTCGTTCGGTGACGGATCGGATGTGGACATTCTTGTCCTCGATGCGGGTGAACTGACCGAATGCGAGGTCTATGCGCGCATCGTGGAAACCATCCACCCGACCCCCGTCGACCTGATGTTCGCGACTGAACTTGGCCAGAAGAAAACTGCCAACATGATCTCGCTTTCAAGGCCGTATCACTTGAATCACCTATGACTCTCTCAGCGCCATTCACGTTGTCGACGCAGGTCCAGATCGACGAACTGGACGCGGCACTCGGCACGCTCGAACGCGAGGTCGCACGGCAACGCCGGATGCTGGCGGAATTCGCCGAGATTTACAGCGAGGTTGGCGAAGCAAGCTCTCTGAGCGCGATGGTTCAGGGCATTTACACCAAGGCCGAGTCGATACTGAAAAACCTCGTCGAGGCGATCGACGGTAAGGTTTCGCCCGGAGGCGCATGGCAAGCCGAACTGCTCAACGCCGCCAGCGCCCAAAACCCGGGTGTGCGGTATGCGCTAATTTCGCATTCCACTTACAAGGCAATGCAGGACGTCCTCGGTTTCCAGCATGTTGTCCGCTCGCTTTACTCGGAAGAAATTCGGATATCTCGAGCTCGGGAAATGGCAACCGAAACGGTGAGTACCATGCGTTCGTTGATCGGGGAACTGCGCCATTTTTTGAGCCCCATCGACGATGAGAACGCGAAGGACGAGTTCACCTATCAGGATAGCCGGCCCGGCGAAAAGTAGACTGCCAACATGATCGTGCTTCTAAGGCCGTATCACTTGAATCACCTCTGACGCTCTCAGCGCCATTCACGTTGTCGACGCAGGTCCCGATCGACGAACTGGACGCAGCCCTCGGCATGCTCGAACGCGACTTTTCGGACGGCGGAGCGCCTTCGAAGCCTGAGCACTCAAAAGTACCCACCAGCAGTGCATAGAATCGCCCTCGCTTAAACAAGCAACGCCTGCGTTCATCGCCAGGCGTTCACGTACCCCAGGAAAACATGAACAGACTCGAACTCGCAGACAAGATCGCCGCCGCGCATGGCGTGAGCAAAGCGGAGGGCGCACGCATTCTCGCCACCGTTACCGAGGCCATCGTGGCCTCCGTCAAGAAAGGCGATCCAGTTCAGATCGTTGGATTCGGGACCTTCAAGCAAGTCGCCCGTGCAGCACGCGCGGGCTTCAATCCGACGGCTGGAACGAGGATCAAGATCGCCGCACAGAAAGTGCCGAAGTTTGTCGCCGGCGCCGCTTTCAAGGCTGCCGTTGACCCGAAGGCGGCCAAACGCAAGGCCGACAAGGCTGTGGCGGTGAAGGCTCCGGCGAAGAAGGCCACCCCAGCAAAGAAGGCTGTCGCTTCAAAGAAGAAGTAAGCAAACGGAAATGGGGGCTGGCATCGCGCCGGCCCTCGGGCTCTGCGCCTACAGGCGCTACCGCTTTCCCTGGCATATTTGTCTTTCGGCAGCAGGGTCTCCCTGCAATGCCAACGACCGTTAGCGGCAAGTCGCCCTTCTCGGTTCAACCCGCTGCACTCACACATGCAATCCAAGTCGACGCGCCGCGCCGTAACTAAAGCAGACAAACGAGACGGCGATGATCGCCAACGCGAGATCGAGCGCATTTGTGTCGAACACGATCTTCAAGGCTTTTTAAACCCGGCCGCGCCGCTAAAAGACGGTTGGGATGAAAGCACAGGGTCGGCTGCTGCGCCATCGCAGCCCATCGTTACCGTCAAGCGACGCCGAGTCATCGACCAGGTGGGTTGAACGCACCTGGGAACGCACGGTAGACAAATTCTGCGCTCTACAGAGCGGGCAGCTGACGGCCGAGTTCTCTTGCATATCGAAACTCGAGTGCGTCTTCAAATTGGCAGCGAGCCGTGTTTCGTAGGAATGCTCGATGCCCATGGTTGGCCTTCGAAGCCGCCTGTTGCCGAGCCCGGCGACGTTCAGGTCCAACGGCGGCAGGGTCATCCTGCTGCGGTGTGAGTCGCTAGGAAGACCCCATCCAGCAGCGCTTACTCCAACTTGCTGCGGCGGTATTCGAGGCGCGGTCTCGTACATCGTCCAGCCGGCGCATCACTCCACCGAAGTGCACGAGTGCTGCTGGCATCGCGAGGAAACGGAATGCCCTGCGCGCGTCGCGCGATCACCCGCCCGGGGGTCTGCCCCGCTGCGATCGGTCGGGATGACGCAGGTGATGATGTTTCCGAAGTTGGTTGGTCATCCCGGCCTGCTCAAGTACCCAAGTAGGGGTAAGCACGCTGTTGGCGCGGATCCGGTGCGCTGTTGCAGCGGGACTGACGCGTTGTGGCCCATGCTAATACGCGCCTCCATGACGCCGGCGAACCGGCGGATCCGGTTCTGCCGCACTACCTTGATCATGAAACGTGCGCGGTTCTCGGGCAGCGTAGCGACCGCCCAACAGGCTCCACGATGGCCCTGAAACAGCGTCCGCGATCAGCCGTTCTAAGCGCTCCTGTCCGCTGAACTGCGCAGCAACCTTTGCGCCAGATCCTCAACGTGTCGCGGTGGGCCGGCACCCGAAGCACACAAACTGTTTGGCCCCAAACATTGTCTTCACAGCGCCTTCTGCTCGCGGCTTGTGGAGGCCGCAGAGCAGGCAGGACATGCTGCTGCCGACTGCGTTCGTCTTGAACGGGGTGCCGGCAGGCTTGGCCTTGTAGCGCAGCCCGTCCGGCTTGATCTTCGACGGCTCGCCGTCCACGAAGTCTGTCACCCGGTATATGGCCGGTGACTACTTCGCGAAGTCAGCCAGCGACTTGCCCGCTTCGATTGCAGCCTTCAGCCAGCCCGGCTTCGGACCCATGCCGCTCCACGAATGGCCGACATCGTCGCCGTAGCTCATCTTGGAACGCTTGGTGAGTGGAGCCGGTGTCGCTGCGGTTTTGGTCAACGGCGAGACTGCAGCAATCGCAGCACCCAGCGGCATTGGCGTCTTCTTTGCCTTGGCGCGCTTGCCGATGCGGAACTCGTTGATGTCACGGCCAGCCTGCAGCGCATCGCGCAGCCATGCCGGGCGCGGACCGCGGCCACCCCATACGTTGCCAGACTCATCACTGAACTGCGGCTTGCTCTTGCTCTTGTTGGTGCTCTTGGTCGCTGGCTTCGAAGACTGCTTCGCGGCAGGCGCCGACGTCGGTGCGGGAGCTGCCGAAGTCGCAAGGGGGGAAGTCTTGGCACCGTCGAATCCGAGTTGCTCGGCCGTCAGGCCGTAATGCTCGATGGCTGCTTTGATTTGATCGATAACGCCCTTGGCTTCAACGGCTTGGAGGGCTTTGGCCTGCCGTTGGAGTTTCTCGATTTGCTGCTGGATCTGTTCGTAGGTCTTTGCCATGAGTCTTTGGAAGTAGGGTTGAGATAGTCCCGAGCTTACCTGTTTGCAATTAACTAAGACTCTTGGCGGCTCATCCTGAAAAGTCGGCATCTCAAAAGCTGATCTGTGCACACTCCGAATTACTATTCACCTAAGGGTTGAATTCCGTCTGCATTGCCGTGACTTTGTTGACATGACCGGCAATCCAGACGATCGTTCTCTCCGCATCTCTTTCCCATCAAACTCGTCTTTGACCAGATGGCCGACAGCTGAGCGCAGCGCGAGGCGCAACGCGCTCTCGAAGACGCAGGCCAGCACGACATCGACACTGCCCGGCAGGCATTGTTTTGGGTGCAGCGCTCGAACCGGCGCAACATCGACCGCTATGTCCGCACCAAGATACTCAGTGGCCTGCTGCTTGCCGCGGCTGCGTTAGTCGTGGTCCACTGCGCGCGGCATTAGCCACTCTGGAGAACTACGGAAACAGCGCCATTTAGCCCGGATGACGTGATCCGGTGCGGAAGTTTTCAATCCAGAAACCGGACCTTGTAGTCCGCGGGTGGCATGGCGCATTCGTCGAGTCTGCCAAAGACGCGGTACCGGTTCCTGGCCAGCAGGCGATACAACGGGTCCCTGACCTGCACGGGCACCAGCCAACCTATCCAGGCCAGTCGCCAGGGCCAGCCCAAAGCCCCCAGCACCCTGAAGATGGCGCCGGTGTGCTGCCAGATGCGTGGTCCATCGATCAACAGCAATGTCTCCAGGCCTTCGACCTTGAGATTGGCCTGGGACAGAAGGGTCTGTCCCGCGGTTCCCTGGATCGATGCGTAGCGGAAGACGCCTTTGCGGTCATGCCGCAAAAGGAACTTCACCCAGCCATTGCACAGCAGGCATTGCGTATCGAAGACCACGATCATGGGTTCAGCTCCTTCGGAATCCGCAGTGTGCCCCGATAGCCGCTCACCAGCCGGATCCAGCGCAGGGAAGCGCTGACGTTGAAGTGGATAAGTTCGCCCTCACCGGACTCTTCCGCCGCGATCGTCGGGTGTCCCCATCGGGGGCAGGGCAAGCCGAGGAAGTGCAGCTGTTCAAGACGCATCACCAGTCGCCTCTGTATGGCCTGCAGTCGAAAAGTCAGTCGCGCCGCGCCAAGTTTCTCAACAATGAACCGATGTGGTCTTGTCAGCGTTGAGGTCATCGATCAGGTTGGGAAATGACGTGTCCACGTTTCTCGGTCCGCTTGTGCGTCGCGCCGGAAGCGGATCGTGCCATTGACTGCATGCAACGGGGAGCCCAGCAGGCGGGCCAGTTGCCTCGCGGCCCATGAATGTGGCGCCTGCATCCGCACCTCGCCTCGCCTCGCAGGATGTGCGTGCCGAACGGGCTGTGGAAGCGCCGCACGGCGGGATGCAGTTGCAGGAAGGCGTCGCCCATCACCTGCCGGTACAGCGAATCAGTGCTTGGCGATTTCAGCACTTCAGATCGAACGCCCGCTTGCGTGCCTGGTAGAGCGCGACATCGGCCTGTCCCCTGGCCCGTCCGGCAGCCTTCGAGGTTTGTTCTTCCAGCGCTGGCAACTGCTGGTCCAACGTGGCGCACTGAAGCTGGTCGGTCGATGACAACTGGTAGCGGCGCCGGCGCGTATCCATCTCGTCGTGGGAGAGCCCGTGCAACGGCCGTGTGGCGTTGTCCAGGGTGCTGTGAAACTCTTCGCGCTGCACATCGCGGCCTTTGCTGGAGCGACCAGTCATTTTGTCCGCTCCCTGCGTTGGCGTTACGTCGATAACCTTTGCACCCACGCAAGGCGCATCCGAATAGTTGACCTTGCCATTCGTCTCACACCGGTACACGGTCGGTGGTGCCGCAGCGCAGATCGTAAAAACCAGGAACGTGAAAGCAGCAAGAGATTTCATGGATCGGAAGGACGTGTGCGAAGAGCATTCGATAGGATTTGCCGTCAATCTCAAGTGCATTGGCCCGCAAAGCAGTCCGCATAACCCGGGCTTATCAGCTCGTAGTCGCGAGCGCTGCGCCACGCGTGCGCACCGCTGACGATCGCATTGGCATAGCCCCAGTGGGCCACCTGTCTGCTGACCTGCGGGTCTGACGGCATCCCCGCTGCTGCGCCGATCTCGAGTAGGTTGTCGGCATGCGTGTCGAGCCGCTGCAGCCAGCGCTCCAGGTGACCCCGCGCTGCCAGCGTGCTCGACTTGCTGCGATTGCAAGAAGGATGGGCCAGCACGAAGTTCTGGCCCACGTCGCGTGGGTACAGCGAGAACGGAATGAAGTGGTCGACGTCGGCACCCGTCATGGTCTGGCCGCAGTAGAAGCATTTTGATCCGTCGACCTTGCGAAGTCCCTGGCCCAGAATCAACAACGACTGCCGCGACGACGAGAACAGGAAGTCCTCGAGGTCGTTGCCTGGACCAAGCACCGACAAGTTCCTGCGGTTCGCCTTGATGTGGTCGACCCAGTGCGAGCGGGCTAGCTGCTGCACCAACGGCTGGAAGCGTCGCAGGCAGTAGACGCTGGCCGGCCTGAAGCCAACGAGGCCGTCGCTGCGACGTACGTACAGGAACTCGTCGGTCGAGCCGCCAAAATTCTGCAGGTAATTCAGTGGCATGGCCGACACGGTGCGTGTGACGGATGCCAGCAGTGCCGGGTATGCCGCATCACGCATTCCCTGCTGCGCGGTCGCTGCACCGGTCTGCTCGCGAAAGGCTTTGACCAGATTGACGATCGCTGCCTGGGCGCCATTGTTCTGAACGAGCACGGTGGCTTCGTCGCGCATCACAGAAGTCGTGAAATAGGAGGCGGCATACGGTGCGGCCTGCTGCCAGTAGAGCTGGACGAAACGTTCGCCGATCTGACGGGTTGTAACCAGGAGCTCATGGCCGTGATCATTGCCGAGCTCGACGGCCAGGTCCGACAGGGTAATGAGCAGTGCGAACTTGTACGTGGCGGTGAAGTCGCCTTCAGCGAAAAGGCGCTGCAGTTTGGCGAGGAAGGAGAGTTGTTCCTCGGGCGAAGGGAGTCGCTGTGTGCTCACCCGCGATGCGACCAGTAGTCGGCTTTGTCCGGGATGATCCAGCGCACGCCACCGCGCGGATCCGTCATGTCGCCGGCGTAGCGCGGGATCAGGTGGATGTGGAGGTGCGGCACCGTCTGCCCTGCGGCCGCGCCGTCGTTGATGCCGATGTTGTAGCCGTCGGGTCGATGCTCGCCAGCGATAAGCGCCTTGGCTTCATCCAAAAGCCCGAGCAAGGCAGCTCGTTCTGCCGCTGTCACTTCAAAAAACGACGCTATATGCCGCTTAGGAATGACCAGGCTGTGCCCTGCCGAAACCGGAAAGCCATCTCTGATCCAGAAAGCGTGCGCGTTCTGTCCTTCGATCCTCGATGCATCGATCGCGCAGAAAGGGCAGGGAAGGTCATCGCTCATTCGCTTCGGGTGTCTTGAAGTTGCCGGATAATATTTGACCCTTGCATTCCTCGCTTTATCGCTTGCGTTGAATGGGCGACTGCGATGTCGTCTCGGCCGCATGACGGCTGCATCGAACCGTAGTCCGGATTCTGTCAACGAATTGGTCGGCAAGACCAACGCTCGCCATGAAATTAGAGCGACTTTCTGCTGCAACCAAGCTGTCGAACCTTTTTTGGCGTGTGAAGGAGAAGACAGAGAAGCCGGCAAAAAGAAAGGCCTACGGACGGTGCGCTTCAGGTAACACTGGCGGCCTGCCGGAAATTAATTCAACGCCTTCACGTGGAATGACGCGTGCGCGTTGGCGCTCAGTGTTGACGATTGCAACGAATGCCGGCGACGTATCGAGGAGGAAACCAGAGCCAAGCAACTCCGAACCTTTTCTCAATTGGACGCATTGATACTTCGACTTTGCGTACCCTTTTGCGAATTCAACAGCTTCGGCCTCCGCACTCAGTTTGCCGTTCGCTGCGCCAATTGCTTCAGCGAAATAATGTAACTGGTCTGTTGCGAGCCTGTGGGTTCCGATCGTCTGAGTGAGCCATGTCAGTCTGCTTCTGGATCAGCGCGCGAAGAGCACGCTCACAAGAGCCAATGTGCTGGCCGGAAAATGGAAACTCAAACCACGTCCGCCGGCCCCGCCACCACCCGGTCATACCGCGCCATGACCTCGGGCTCCACCCCCAGCCAGCGCGCCACTTGCGCTGGCTCTGTCCCTCGTCGCAGCTGCCGCAACGCAAACGTATGCCGCAACCGGAACGACCCCCCGTCCGCACTGTCGATCCTCGCGTCTTCCAGCACCGCACGCGCGGCCCGGTATTGCGCATCCTTGCTCCAGGGCTTGCCTGTCCGCGTCGCCGGAAACAGCCAATCCCCCACGATCTGGGCCTCGTATCGGACCTGCAACCAGTGATGCAGCAGTTCCCCTGCCCAAGGCGCCAC
>NZ_JASJXG010000036.1:0-51099 GCF_035018765.1 Variovorax sp. RTB1 | reverse complement strand
TAACCGCTGTCGGCGCTAATATCTGTACATCCATCCAGTATTGTGCAGTTGCTGGAGCTAAAAGGATACCCCTTATATTAATACAGTGGATTTGAGTTGAAGCCTTTGGTGCACGAACGGATTGCTGCGCCAGTACTTCCCAATGGGTGAGAATATGAGTCGGTACAACGAAAGAGCACTCGACGCAGTAGCTGCGACTCTGAATGGCAGCGCTGTGAATCGCCCCGGTTTTGAACTGACCCCCAGAAGTTGGACATAACTGAGGGGTTCTACTTGAAGAAATACTCGGAGCAAGTCAAGCTTGCGGCCGTCGAGGCGTACCGTTCCGGTGAGCTTGGTTGGAAGGCCACCGCGAAGATCCACGACGTGGAACCTTCGTCGCTACGCAAATGGGTAGCTGCGTACGCGATACACGGGGTCGACGGTGTTCGAGAGAAGCGTCGAGAGCTCTACAGTCGAGAATTTAGACTGAAGGTTCTGCAGCGGATGCGCGACGAGGACCTGTCTTATCGACAAGCAGCTGCGCTGTTCGACATCCGCAGCTTCAACATCATCGGTGCATGGGGGCGCGCGTATGAACGTGATGGAGTGCCTGGCCTGGCTCCCCAGTGGGCTGGGCAGCACAAGCGAATGAAGAGAACAGAAGCCCCTAAATCGGAGGCCCTGCCTGGCGAGGATGAGATGCATACCCGCGAGAAACTGCTTCAGGAACTGAACGCTTTACGCCTGGAGAATGCTTACCTAAAAAAATTGGATGCCTTAGTTCAACAAGCGAAGTCAGCGCCCAACAGAGGACGCAAATCGTGATTGAGCTAAGGCAGCAATACTCCCTTGCGGGCCTGCTGAAGGTGGCCGGGTTGGCACGCAGCACCTTCTACTATCAGCAAGGTGCGCAGAAGCTGGCAGATAAATATGCTGATCTCAAACGTGAGATTCGATCGATCTATGAACGGCAAAACGGCCGCTACGGCTATCGACGCATCACCTCAGCGTTGCGACAACAAGGCCGACCGGTCAATCATAAGACCGTGCAACGACTCATGGATCAGCTGCAGCTGAAGTCGCTCGTGCGCCTGAAAAAGTACCGGTCGTTCAGAGGTGAGCTGGGTCGCGTCGCTCCCAACATCCTGGCCCGGAAGTTCGGAGCGGTCCGTCCAAATGAGAAGTGGGTGACGGACGTGACGGAGTTCAAAGTCGGTAGCGAGAAGCTGTATCTCTCACCGATCATGGACCTGTTCAACGGGGAGATCGTTGCATATGAAACCGCCAACTACCCCCTATTCGGAATGGTGGGAAAGATGTTGGCGAGTGCCTTCAAACGCCTCGGCCCGAACGAGAAGCCGATCTTGCATTCCGATCAGAGCTGGCAATATCGAATGGAAAAATATCGCCGTTACCTCGATGATCGAACGATCACGCAGAGCATGTCCCGAAGAGGTAACTGCCTTGACAATGCATCGATGGAGAGCTTCTTCGGGACGCTGAAATCTGAATTCTTCCATCTCAACAAGTTCGCTAACATTGACGAGCTGCGGGCGGGCCTACGCAGCTACATCCACTACTACAACCATCAACGTCTGAAGCTCAAACTGAATGGCCTGAGCCCGGTCCAGTACCGCATTCAGGCGTTGAGTTGCTAGCTTCTGACTGTCCAACTTCTGGGGGTCAGTTCAAAGCCAGGGCGATTCATATCGCTGGGGGTCGTGTGGCAAAGGAGGCTGGCTTTACGTCCACTGACAGACGTTCCTGCTGCCGGCGCGCATTGCAGAATAGGTAGTGGTGCACGAGACGGCGCATTTGCGTGAGCCGCAGCACACGCCGGAATACTGGCGGTGCGTCGAACGAGCTATGCCGCACTATGAGGAGCAAGGCATGGCTGGCACAACGCGGCATTCGGGTGGAGGCAATATAGGTCCCTACGATTCGCACTGTCTTGGATCCGGATGGGGTCACGCTAGCACCCTTGGGGGGCAAGCTCGAGCGCCTCCAACAATTGCAAACAGGCAGGTTCGATGAAAGATTGAACTTTTCGGCGGGTGGCGAGCTGCAGATTCACCCGTCCCGACCGTGCAGCAGCTCGCCCTGGTTGACCCGCAGTTCGCCACGCTGGTCAATCTTCGCGCGCACGTCGGCTAGCGTAAGCATTCAGGGCGTCCTTGGCCCCGACCGGATTGTCTCGAAACAGCCGAAGAGCCGTGGCAACAAAATTGCGTTCGGCGTCGTTGCAAGTTCGACATCCGGGGTTGTTGTTGCTTTCCATGTCCTGCCAATGGACGTTATCCATGTAGCCGTTTTGTAGCCCGAGCCCAAGTTCAATTTGGCGAGCTACGGCATCGCCAATATTTTTCCGACCGTTGTTGATGTGGCTCAGGTATCGCGCCGAGGTCCCAGTCGCCTCGGCGAAGCGAGCTAGCTTGCCGTGCGTGGGCAAGCGTTTTTGATCTGCGCTGGCAGCGAACGCAGCGAGCTGCGTACTGTAATTGCGCAGGCGGATACCGGTGACGTCCATATTGGCCTTTGTGAATGCAGCCTTGATCGTCTCTTTACGCCCTGCTGTTCGCAACTGTTCGACGCCATTTCCGACTGTTTCGTGAACAGTTGCTCTGCGCTGGCCCATACGTTACGAGTGCTCGCCGCCCATGTCGACCAAGAGGGCCGCGCCATAACGGCGTACCTCCTTATTGAGATGACCGATGTGACGCCGCACTTTTGCCGGCCAACGTGGGTGAGGCGGCTAACATGGCCAAACTCTCCGTTGTCAAATAGTGATGGGGGCAGGACGGCAGACGCTCTTCAGGAACTAACATGCCGTCAGTCACCAAGAGGCTCGGCGCGCTCTGCAACGGGTGATGCAGCGGCGCGGACAACGGGGCATCTTTGGGGGCATAAGTTTTTTCCTAGGGTTGAAGATCCAGCATTCATGCTGGTTATCTGTTGTTTTTCGGTAGACCCCAGCTCCACCACTTTCCTTGATGGGCCAACTCTTACCGGTTGGCCCTTTCTCGTGGCGCGGCTGGGGATCCGTTGATACCGCGTCCTCCATAGCTCGATGAGCCGCGGTTTAGCGCGGCTATAGTCGGTCGGGTTTCGGCGGGGTTCCTCGCCAACCTCGATGACCAGGATCGCCATGTCGGAAACACTGACCTCCGCACTCACCCGGTACTACGACTCGGTGCCGTACGACTCCCACCCGTTTCCCCAAACGGCGGTGGAACACCTCGAAGCGCTGGCGTACATGTTCGGACTCGATGCACCGCGGCCGGAGCACGCGCGCGTGCTCGAACTCGGTTGTGCCTCGGGCGGCAACCTCATCCCTTTCGCTTCCAGGCATTCGGAAGCCACTGCGCTGGGCATCGACCTGTCGACGGTGCAGATCTCGCAGGGTGTCGACGCGATCCGGCTGTCGGGCCTTGCCAATGTCACGCTGCGTGCCTTCGACATCGCTGCAATTGATGCTTCGTTCGGGCAGTTCGATTACATCGTCTGCCACGGCGTCTACAGCTGGGTACCGCCCGAAGTGCAGGACGCCATTCTTCGCGTCTGCTCAGAGAATCTCGCGCCGAATGGCGTCGCATACATCAGCTACAACGTTTATCCGGGCTGGAAGGCGCGTGAGATCGTGCGCGACGCGATGATTCTGCGCGGCGCGCCGCGTGACGAGCCCGACGAGAAGCTCTCTTATGCGCGCGGCATGCTGGAGTTTCTGGAGCAATCGGCTCGGCCCGACAGCGTGCTCAAGAAGACGCTCGAAGAGACGATGCCGATCGTTCGCAGCGCGAACAGCTCGTATCTGCTGCACGAGTTTCTCGAGCCCTGCAATGCGCCGTGCTATTTCAAGCAGTTCGTCGAGCGTGCCGGTGCCCACGGTCTGGCTTACCTGGCCGATGCCGAACCCTCGTCGATGTTCGTCCAGAACTACGGCGAGAAGGTTCGCGATCCGCTGCTGCGCGAGTGCGGCGGCAGCCAGGTTCTGATGGAGCAGTACCTCGACTTTCTGGTCAACCGGACGTTCAGGCAGACACTGCTGGTCAAGCAGGAACGGGCCGGCGATATTCGCTACCGCCTCGATCCCGAACGCAACGACAAGCTCGAATATGCGGGGACCTTCAGCGCGCAAGACGGCACGCCGCTGACCCTCGACAACCGCGAGCAACCCTGCAATGCGATGCGCAACCTGAAGGTGACGTTGCGCCTGCCAGTGCACAAGGCGGTCGCGCAAGTGCTCGATGAAAGCTATCCCGCCACGGTGTCGACCGACGCGCTCATCGCTGCGGTAGCCGAGCGCACAGGTGATCTGCGAACCTCTGTTGAGCCCCTTGTCGCGGCCATGCTCGAAGAGTTGCTGATCCTCGGTGCGGTGCGGATACGGCGAGGCTCCAAGACGGCGGCCATGGCCGTTTCGGATCATCCTGTCGCGTTGGCGGCAATTCGTCGTGCACCCGGCTTGGCGCTGACCGCCGGACCTGCTGCCAGCGTCTGCAACCAATGGCATGAACCCGTGGCGCTGTCGTTGCTAGAGCGCTGCCTGTTGCCGCTGCTCGATGGCTCGCATTCTCATGAAGCATTGGCCGAGCATCTCGCCAGCGAAGCGCGGGCCGAAAGGCTTCGCTTCATCAAGGATGACAAGCCGATCACCGATGCCAATGCTCTCAAGGAGTTCACGCTGAAGCAGGTCGAGCTGGCGCTGGCGGATTTGCGACGCAAGGCGTTGCTCGTTGCATGAGCGTTAGCGGTACCGTGTCTCGAACGGGGACGACAGGCGACTTGAGGCGATCGAGATGGCGATGTGCAGTTGCCGCCGTCCTTGTCTTTTGGAGCGCAACAGCGCAGCAAGCCGATGCGGCGTCGCAAGCGCCGGTAGCCGCCCAAAACGGCATGATCGTTTCGGCGCAGCACCTGGCGACGAAGGTCGGCGTCGATGTGCTGAAGCGCGGCGGCAATGCTGTCGATGCTTCGGTCGCGGTCGGCTATGCACTGGCGGTGGTCTATCCGGCGGCCGGCAACCTGGGGGGTGGCGGCTTCATGACATTGGAGCTGGCGGACGGTCGCAAGACCTTTCTGGACTTTCGCGAAAAAGCACCCTTGGCCGCAACCGCAGACATGTACCTGGACCGCGCTGGTAACGTTGTCGACGGGCTGAGCACGCGCGGCCATTTGGCGGTCGCCATTCCCGGTACCGTGTCGGGGCTCGAGTTCGCGCGCTCGAAGTACGGCACCATGCCGCGCGGCGCCCTGATCGCGCCGGCGATCGCGCTGGCGGAGCGTGGTTTCGCACTGGGGCAGGGCGACATCGACATGCTTCGGACGGCTACCGATGCCTTCAGAAAAGACGCCGCGTCGGCCGCCATATTTCTCAACCACGGCGAGCCCTTTGCGGTCGGCCAGAAGATCGTGCAAAAAGATCTGGCGACGACGCTCAAAGCCATCAGTCGCAACGGCACTAACGGGTTTTACAAGGGTCCTGTCGCGGCCGCCATCGTTGCGTCGAGCCTGGCAGGCAAGGGGCTCATCACACAGGCCGATCTCGACCAATACCAGACGCGCGAGCTGGCGCCCATCGAGTGCGACTACCGCGGCTACCACGTGCTATCGGCGCCGCCACCGAGTTCCGGCGGCGTCATCATCTGCGAGATGCTGAACGTGCTCGAAGGCTATCCGCTGAAAGAGTTGGGCTACCGCTCTGCGCAGGCCGTGCACTACCAGATCGAGGCGATGCGGCATGCCTACGTCGACCGCAATAGTTACCTCGGCGACCCGGACTTCGTGAAGAACCCGCTCGACCGGTTGCTCGACAAGGCTTATGCCGTGAAGATCCGCGCTGCGATCGACCCGAAGAAGGCCGGCATTTCGCAAGACATCAAGCACGGCGTGGCGCCGCACGAAGGCAGCAACACCACCCACTACTCCATCATGGACCGGTGGGGCAACGCGGTGTCGGTAACCTACACGCTGAACGACTGGTTCGGTGCCAAGGTCACGGCCGCGAAGACCGGCGTCTTGCTGAACAACGAAATGGACGACTTCACCTCGAAAGTTGGCGTGCCCAACATGTACGGGCTGGTACAGGGCGAAGCCAATGCGATCGCGCCTGGCAAGCGTCCGCTGAGTTCGATGAGCCCGACCATCGTCAGCAAAGACGGCAAGCCGGTGTTGGTGCTCGGCACGCCGGGCGGCAGCCGCATCATCACGGCGGTATTGCTGACGATCGTGAACATCATCGACTACGGCATGAACGTGCAGGAAGCCGTCGACGCCCCGCGCTTTCATCAGCAGTGGATGCCCGGCGAGACCAGCGCCGAACCTTACGTCTTCAGTCCGGACACCCTGAAATTGCTGACCGAGATGGGTCACCGTTTCACCACCCCGCAACCTGCCAATCACATGGCTGCCATCCTCGTCGGGGCACCGTCGCTTGGCGGCAAACCGGTTGGCAACAACCGCTTTTATGGCGCCAACGACCCGCGACGAAACACGGGTCTGGCCCTCGGATACTGACAAGTGCAACTGCAAGAAATTCTCTACACCCAGGGCTTCGGCACGCGGCGCGTTTGCGCAGGGCTGGTCCAGCAGGGCTACGTCATCATCGGCGGCGCCGTGATCGCCGATCCTTCAGCCGACATCGACGTCGCCGGCCTTCAATTCACGGTGCAGGGCAAGGCGTGGGAGTACCACGACAAGGCTTACCTCATGCTTCACAAGCCGAGCGGCACCGAGTGTTCGCAAAAGCCTTCGACATACCCGAGCATCTACACATTGCTGCCTTCGCCCTTGAGGCTTCGGCCCAATAAAGGCGCAGTGCAGGGCGTACAGGCTGTCGGGCGGCTCGACCAGGATACGACCGGGCTGCTGCTGATGACCGACGACGGCCATTTCATCCATCGCATGGGTTCACCCAAGCACCATGTGCCCAAGGTTTACGAGGTGACGATCAAGCATCCCGTCGATGCCGCCCAGGTCGACAAGTTGCTGGCTGGCGTTGTACTCGACGACGATCCCAAGCCCGTGCGCGCGGCCGCGTGTGAAGCCACCGGCGAGCTGCAATTGCGCCTGACATTGACCGAAGGCAAGTACCACCAGGTCAAGCGAATGGTCGCTGCCGTGGGCAACCGCGTCGAGGCATTGCACCGTTCGCGAATCGGCTCGCTCGTGTTGACCGACGCCTTGCCGGCGGGCCAGTGGCGCTGGCTCGCCGCCGACGAGGTCGAGGCACTTCGAAGCTCACGCTGACGTCAGCCAATGGGCAGGGTCGACCGTTAAAATGAAAAACTTTCTTTCGGACTCATTCTTTTGCGCTCTCTTGTCCTGCCGACCGGCCGCTTCGCGGGCTTTTTGTTGCTGTGTGCCATTGTCGTGGCACCCCTCTTTCGGCCGGCCGTCGCCGCCGAGCTTCCTCCGATCTTTGTTCTGAATTCGCTCGACGCCAGCGTCAGCGTCATCAGTCCCGACGACTGGACCGAGAAGCAGCGCATCACGACCGGCAAGGAGCCGCATCACATCTACATGACGCCAGACGAGAAGTCGGTCATCGTGGCGAATTCGGCGGGTGATTCCCTGACGTTTTTGAACCCGCGCACGGCCGAAGTGCAACGTGTGGTCTACGGCATCATCGATCCGTACCAGCTGCAGTTCTCGCGCGACATGAAGTGGTTCGTCACAGCCGGTAACCGCCTCAATCACGTCGATATCTACCGCTGGGACGGCAAGGACCTGAAGCTTGCCAAGCGCATCCCGACCGGCAAGACGCCGAGCCACATCTGGATCGACGGCACCAGCACGATCGCCTATGTGACGATGCAGGACAGCGACGAGTTGATCTCGATCGACCTCGCCACGCAGGCCATCCGCTGGCGTACACCCACGGGCGCGATGCCGGCCGATATTTTCGGCATCCATGGCGGTAAGACGCTGCTGGTGGGGCTTACCGGAGGCGATAGCGTTCAGGTGTTCGACGTGGCGGGTGCGGAACCCAAGCTGGTTGGCAAGATCCCGACCGGCAAGGGCGCGCATGCCTTCCGCGCGGCTGGCGACGGACGAAGTGTTTTCATCAGCAACCGCGTGGCCAACACGATCAGCCGTATCGACATTCAAACGCTCAAGGTGACCGACGAATATCCCGTGCCTGGCGGCCCGGATTGCATGGACGTGTCCGCCGACGGCAAGACTTTGTATGTGACTTCGCGCTGGGCCAAGAAACTCAGCATCGTCGATCTGGCGAGCCACAAGGTGATTCGGCAAATCAACGTGGGGCGTTCGCCTCACGGTGTCTGGACGCTGGACCATGCCAAGCTCTACTAAGTTCGCGCGTGTTTTCGTCGCACTCATCGTTGCCTGCGCGGTGCCGGTGAGTGCAGTAGCGCAGGGCACTCCAGGCACCCAGAACCCCTGCGAAAAACCCGTCTACCTGACCCTCGACACCGGTCACATGGGCATCGCCCCACTGGTAGCCGACGTGCTTAAGCGCCAAAACGTGCGGGTCACGTTCTTCGCCGCGGCCGAACGCACGCAGACCGATGGCGACAGCCTCGACAACCATTGGGCCGCATGGTGGAAGGCGAGGGCGGCCGAAGGCAACGAGTTCGGCTCGCACACCTATGACCATGTCTATTGGCGCAGCGACGAGAAAAGCGTCGAGCCGCGTTTTCGCGTGCGGCCCTCGGCCGGCGCATTCGCCGGGCGTGAGTTCACATGGAGCGCGGCGGAGTACTGCGAGAACATCGCGAAGTCGTCGGAGCGATTGGCGTTGATCACGGGAAAGAAGCCGCTGCCGTTGTTTCGCGCACCGGGTGGCAAGACCTCTCCGAAGTTGCTCGCCGCCGCCCGCGCTTGCGGCTTCGCTCATGTCGGCTGGGCGCCAGAAGGCTTCCTCGGTGACGAACTGCCGAGCGAAACGTTCAGCAACGAGAAACTGCTCGCGCAGTCGCTCGCCACGATCAAGCCGGGCGATATCCTGCTCGCGCACCTGGGCATCTGGTCGCGCAAGGACCCGTGGGCGCCGGCCGATCTGGAGCCGCTCATCGCCGGTCTCAAGGCCAAGGGCTTCTGCTTCGAAACGCTGCGCCAGCATCCGGATTACCGCGCCTGGATCGCGGCCCATCCTTGACCAGGTGACATCATGGTCGAGTGGCTGACAGATCACTTTTCGGCGCTGCAGGGCTGGTTCTTCGAGTCGGCCGTGCAGCCACTCGTTTATGCCGTCGGTCTCGGTGGCTGGACCGAAGACGCTTTCGACGCAACGGGTTGGCTGCTGGTCGGGCTGATCCAGATTCTGGTGCTGCTGGCAGTCATCGGGCCACTGCAACGCTGGCGGCCGGCCGAGCTGGTGGTCGACAAGCGCGCCATTCGCACCGACATCCTGTACACGTTGATCCACCGCCTCGGGTTTTTCAGGCTCGCGATCTTCTTCTTGCTGCAGCCGGTGTTCGACGATGCACTCGGCAGCCTGCGTGGGTCCGGCTGGGGCACGCTGCATCTCGATGAACTGTGGCCGGGCGTTACCGACGTGCCGTGGATCGCTTTTGCGATGTACCTCGTGGTGCTGGACTTCGTCGAATACCTGATCCATCGCGGTCAACATGGCTTCACTTGGTGGTGGGGCCTGCATTCGCTGCACCACTCGCAGCGGCAGATGACGATGTGGAGCGACAACCGCAACCACCTGCTCGACGACGTGATCCACGACATCATCATCGTGGTCGTGGCGCAGCTGATCGGTGTGGCGCCGGGCCAGTTCATTGCCGTGGTCGCTTTCACACAGCTGAGCGAGAGCCTGCAACATGCCAACTTGAGATTGAGCTTCGGCGCCATCGGCGAGCGGCTGTGGATCAGCCCACGCTTTCACCGGCTCCATCACAGCATCGGTCTCGGGCACGAGTCTGGCGGAGCAAAGACTTTGGGCGGGCACAACTTCGGCGTGCTGCTCCCGTGGTGGGACATGCTATTTCGCACCGTCAACTTCGAGCCGCGCTACGACGCGACAGGCATTCGCGATCAGATCGAGCCTGACGCATCCGGGCGGCTGCGCGACTACGGCCGCGGCTTCTGGGCGCAGCAATTGTTCGCGCTGAAGCGCATGGTGGGCCGCGGCTGACGCTGGCGGTCGTTGGCCAGCGTTATCCTCTCGGCCGATGCGTTTACTCCTCGATTCCTTTTGGCGCGCTGTAGCTTACTGCCTGCGGCCTCGCGTGATGCTGCTGTCCTTTCTGCCGCTTGTCGTGATGGCGGTGCTGGCGGGCGGCATCGGCTATTTCTACTGGGCGCCTGCCGTTGCGTGGACGCGTGAAGCGCTCGACGCCTGGCCACTGTTGTCCAGCGTATGGGGCTGGATCGGCGGGCTCTTTTCGGCAGACCCGCGTACGTTCCTCGCGCCGCTTGCCGTGGTGCTCGCCAGCACGCCGTTGCTGGTCCTCGTGTCGCTCATCGTCGTGGCCGCCTTCATGGCGCCGGCTTTGACACGCCTCGTGGCGGAGCGTCGCTTCCCGGCGCTGGAGCAGAAGAAGGGCGCCTCGATGCTCGGCAGCATCGCGCGCTCCATCGGCGTCACTTTATTGGCGCTGGTCGCGCTTATCGTGTCGATGCCGCTTTGGCTGATTCCGCCGCTCGTATTGATCCTGCCTCCGTTGATCTGGGGCTGGCTCACCTACCGCGTCATGAGCTTCGACGCGCTGGCCGAACACGCCAGTGCCGAAGAACGGGCCACCTTGCTGCGTACCCATCGGCTTCCGTTGCTCGGCATCGGCGTGCTATGCGGTTACCTCGGCGCGGCGCCGAGCATCGTGTGGGCGTCCAGCATTCTTTTCGCGGCCGCTTTTTTCGTGCTGGTGCCGATCGCGATCTGGATCTATACCCTCGTGTTTGCGTTTTCTGCTCTCTGGTTCGCACATTACTGTCTCGATGCGCTCAACCAGCTGCGGGCACAGCGAGGGGCGCTGGCTGCCAACACTGCGGCTGTTCCGCTTCCTTCGATTCCCGATGCATCGGCTTCCCAATGGAGTTCCCCATGACCCGTCAATCCAGTCCCGGGGCCAAGCGCGCCTTCGGCCTCATCATCGTCGGCGACGAGATCCTGTCGGGCAAACGTGTCGACAAGCACATGCCCAAAGTCATAGAACTGCTTGCCGCGCGCGGCCTGCCGCTGGCTTGGGCGGAATACGTCGGCGACGAGCCACTGCGCATCACGGCGGCGCTGGCCCGGGCTTTCGCTTCCGGCGATATCGTCTTTTCTACCGGGGGCATCGGCGCCACGCCCGACGACCATACGCGCCAGTGCGCTGCTGCGGCGCTCGGCGTGCCGCTCGCGCTGCACCCGGAGGCCGAGGTGCTGATCCGCGAGCGGATGCAAGACACGGCCCGTGAGTCGGGCGTACCTTACGAGCCCGATCGCCCCGACAACGTGCACCGTTTGAACATGGGTGTGTTCCCGCTCGGCTCGAACATCATCGTCAACCCGTACAACAAGATTCCGGGCTTCAGCGTGGCCGACGTGCACTTCGTTCCTGGCTTCCCGGTGATGGCTTGGCCGATGATCGAATCGGTGCTCGACAGTCGCTACGCTGGGCTTTTTGCGCACGGCTCGGCGGCTGAAAAATCAGTCATCGTCTTCGGTGCGATGGAAGCCACCCTCACCCCGCTGATGGAAGAGATCGAGCGCACACACGCGGGCATCAAGGTGTTCAGCCTGCCCAGCGTCGACCATCCGACCTACGGGCGGCACATCGAATTGGGCGTCAAGGGCGATCCCGGCGAGATCGAGGCTGCGTATTCACAGCTTCTGGAAGGGTTGCGCACCTTTGATGCGCGTCTTGGCCCTGAATTGGTGCGTTAATTGCGATTGCACCAAGAAGGCGAGCGACCGCCTTCTTTTGGACTCATGGGCCGCAGAACCCAGCCAGGCTCAGGGGACAATGGCACAAAACCTGCATTCATTTCTTCCGCGTTTCCAACCACTATCCCAACAGGAGAACCTGATGTCAAAGACCGTCGCCGATGTACTCAAACTCGTCAAGGAAAGCGAGGTCAAGTTCATCGACTTCCGATTCACCGACACGCGAGGCAAGGAGCAGCACGTGACCGTGCCGGTATCCGCTTTCGATGAAGACAAGTTCACTTCGGGCCACGCGTTCGACGGCTCGTCGATCGCCGGCTGGAAGGGCATCGAAGCGTCGGACATGCAGCTCATGCCCGACCCGAACACCGCCAACATCGATCCGTTTTTTGAAGAAACGACGCTGATCCTCACCTGCGACGTCATCGACCCGGTCGACGGCAAGCCTTACGAGCGCGATCCGCGTTCGCTGGCCAAGCGTGCCGAGGCTTACATGAAGGCCTCCGGCCTGGGCGATACGGCCTACTTCGGACCGGAACCAGAATTCTTCGTGTTCGACAGCGTTCGCTGGAAGAACGACATGTCGGGCTGCTTCGTGAAGATCGATTCCGAAGAGGCTTCGTGGAACACCGACAAGGAATACGAACACGGCAACACCGGCCATCGCCCCGCAACCAAGGGCGGCTACTTTCCGGTTCCGCCAGTCGACAGTTTCCAGGACATGCGCTCCGAAATGTGCCTGGTGCTCGAAGCATTGGGCATTCCGGTCGAAGTGCATCATCACGAAGTCGCGAATGCGGGCCAGATGGAACTCGGCACCAAGTTCAGCACGCTGACACAGCGCGCCGACTGGGTCCAGTTGCAGAAGTACGTGATCCAGAACGTGGCCCACGCCTACGGCAAGACCGCTACCTTCATGCCCAAGCCGATCGTTGGCGACAACGGTTCCGGCATGCACGTGCACCAGTCGGTCTGGAAAGACGGCAAGAACCTGTTTGCGGGCGACGGCTATGCAGGCCTGTCGGAATTCGCGCTGTTCTACATCGGCGGCATCATCAAGCACGCCCGCGCGTTGAACGCCATCACCAATCCTGGAACCAACAGCTACAAGCGCCTGGTCCCCGGATTCGAGGCTCCGGTGAAGCTGGCGTACTCGGCCAAAAATCGCTCGGCTTCGATCCGTATTCCGTTCGTCGCAAACCCCAAGGGCCGCCGCGTCGAAGCGCGCTTCCCTGATCCACTGATGAACCCGTACCTGGGTTTTGCCGCATTGCTGATGGCCGGCCTCGACGGCGTTGAAAACAAAATCCATCCGGGCGAAGCCGCCACCAAGGATCTGTACCATCTGCCGCCGGAAGAAGACGCGCTGATCCCGACCGTGTGCCACAGCCTCGACCAGGCGCTGGAGCATCTCGACAAAGACCGCGCCTTCCTCACCAAGGGCGGCGTGTTCACCGATTCGTACATCGATGCGTACATCGATTTGAAGATGACCGAAGTCACGCGCTTCCGCATGGCGACGCACCCGGTCGAATTCGACATGTACTACTCGCTGTAAACCGGCTTACCCGGTTCACGCGTTAAAAAAGGACGGCCTAGGCCGTCCTTTTCTTTTTGTGGGGAACAAGCCGAAGGTCGTATTGTCGAATTGCACGAAAATGTCAGCTTGATGCGCACTACCTCCACCCCCATGAAGACTGCTTCTTTTCTATTGATGGCCGCCTCGTTCGTCGCATCTCTGGCCGGCGTATCTGCCTTCGCGCAGGAGAAAGTTTTTCGCTGTGGCAACGAATACACCAACAACGCAGCCGACGCGGCCAAGCGCGGCTGCAAGGTGATGGAAGGCGGCAACCTGACGATTGTGCAAGGCACGACGCCGCGTGGCGCTTCGGTTGGCAGTAGCGCCGGTGGCTCTTCGGCCGCAAAGGCACCGGCCGGCAGCCCGCGCGTCGAGGGCTCCGACCAGCGCGCACGCGATGGTGAGGCCCGCTCGGTGCTCGAGTCCGAACTCAAAAAGGCCGAGTCCCGGCAAGCCGAATTGTTGAAGGACTTCAACAATGGCGAGCCCGAGAAGCAGGGCGCGGAGAGTCGCAATTACCAGAAATATCTCGATCGGGTCGCCGAAATGAAGGCCGAGATTGCCCGCAACGAAAGCGACATCGCCGGCATCCGGCGCGAAATAGGCCGCTTGCCGGCTAGAAACTGAGGATGGTTTTCGGCAAGCCCGCCGGCACCGGCAAGCGTTTTCAAACCTTCGATCTTCTCTCTACATTGATCGCCGTCGTCCGCATGGACGGCGCGGTTTCGTTCGCCAACGCCGCGCTTGAAGACGCGCTAGGTACGTCGCGTCGAACGCTTGAAGGTTCACCGTTCGGCAACTGTTTCAATGAGCCGAACGTCTTCCGCACTGCTATCGATGGTGCGCGCAGCAACGACTTTGCGACGCTGCGCTACGAAGCGCTGCTGCGCCGCGGCAGCCACGAAATGATGCCGGTGCAGGTGACCCTGGCGCAAGGCGACAAGCCGGGCGAACTCATCATCGAGCTGATTCCCATCGAGCAGCAAGTGCGGCAAGACCGCGAAGAGCGTTTGCTCGACCAGGCGCAGGCCAACAAGGAACTGATTCGCAATCTGGCGCACGAAATCAAGAACCCGCTCGGCGGCATCCGTGGCGCTGCGCAGCTGCTTCAGATGGAGGTGGAGTCGCGTGATCTTGTCGAGTACACGCAGGTCATCATTCATGAGGCCGACCGGCTGCAGACGCTGGTAGATCGGCTGCTGGCGCCCCATCGGCGGCCGCATGTGGTGGGTGACGTCAACATCCATGAAGTGTGCGAGCGGGTACGCTCGGTGATCTTGGCGGAGTTCCCGCGCGACCTCGACATCGAGCGCGATTTCGACCCGTCACTGCCGGAGTTTCGCGGCGATCGTGAGCAGCTGATTCAGGCCACGCTCAACATCGTTCACAACGCGGCGCAGGCGTTGGCCGAGCGACGCGCGGCCGGCGACGCGCGCATCACGCTCAAGACGCGCGTTGCCCGACAAGTGATCTTCAATAAGCAGTGGTATCGATTGGCACTGGAATTGCATGTCATCGACAACGGACCGGGTGTGCCGGATGCGATCAAGGACCGCATCTTTTACCCACTCGTCTCCGGAAGGGAAGGTGGAACCGGGCTGGGGCTGACGCTAGCGCAGACATTTGTGCAGCAGCACCACGGCCTGATCGAGTGCGACAGCGTACCGGGCCGAACCGATTTCAAAATACTGATACCGCTGCCATAGCGCAGCGATGGCAACAAGGAGCTGCATGAAGCCGATTTGGATAGTGGACGACGACCAGTCGATCCGCTTCGTGCTGGAAAAAGCGCTGCTGCGCGAAGACCTGCCGACACGCAGCTTCACCAACACCCGCGAAGTGCTCGCCGCACTTGAGCTGGCAGCCGACGATGAAACGCAGGGCCCTCAAGTCCTGGTGAGCGACATCCGCATGCCCGGCGGCTCCGGGCTCGACTTGCTCGACAAGATCAAGGCCAAGCACCCCGGCCTGCCCGTCATCATCATGACGGCGTTCTCCGACCTCGATAGCGCCGTTTCCGCGTTCCAGGGAGGCGCTTTCGAATACCTGCCCAAGCCTTTCGATTTGCCGCGCGCAGTCGAGTTGATCCGTCGGGCCGTCGACGAAAGCCAGCGCGAAGAAGTGGCCGAAGAGCGCATGGCCGCCGCCCCCGAAATGCTCGGCCAGGCACCTGCCATGCAGGACGTGTTCCGTGCCATCGGCCGGCTGTCGCAGAGCAACGTGACGGTGCTGATCACCGGTGAATCGGGTTCCGGCAAAGAGCTGGTGGCGCGCGCGTTGCACAAGCATTCGCCGCGCACCAATGGCCCGTTTGTCGCTATCAACACCGCCGCCATTCCCAAGGATTTGCTCGAGAGCGAATTGTTCGGTCACGAGCGCGGCGCCTTCACCGGAGCGCAGACCATGCGACGCGGCCGCTTCGAACAGGCCGAAGGCGGGACGCTGTTTCTCGATGAAATCGGCGACATGCCGTTCGACCTGCAGACGCGTTTATTGCGCGTGCTGAGCGACGGTCACTTCTATCGGGTCGGTGGCCACAACTCTGTCAAGGCGAACGTGCGCGTCATCGCCGCAACCCATCAAGACCTGGAACAGCGCGTCAAGATCGGTGGCTTTCGCGAAGACTTGTTTCACCGGCTCAACGTGATTCGTCTGCGCCTGCCGGCTTTGCGCGAGCGCGGTGAAGATGTGCCCGCGCTCACTCGGCACTTCCTGCAGCAGAGCGCCAAGCAACTCGGCGTCGAGCCCAAGCGCATCTCGGATGCCGCGCTGACGCAGCTTGCGACCTTCGCGTTTCCGGGCAACGTGCGTCAGCTCGAGAATATTTGCCACTGGCTGACCGTCATGGCGCCCGCGCAGCTGGTCGAAACCAAAGACTTGCCGCCCGAGGTGCTGGCGGTGGTGCCGGTCGAAGCGCCGATGCTTTCGCATGCCCAGCCGCAGGTTGCGGCGGTTGCGCCTTCCCATTCGGTCGAGCACATCGCTGTGCCGGCGCCAGTGTTGACCGCCATGACAGAAGCTTCTACCTCCGCGGGTTCTGCAGGCTGGGAATCCGGGCTCGAAGGCGAGGCGCAGGCTCTGCTCGAAGCTGGGCGGAACGATGTCTGGGATGTCTTGTCGAAACGCTTCGAGTCTCGTTTGATTCTCACGGCGCTGGCGAACACGCGCGGCCGGCGCATCGAGGCTGCACAAAAGCTCGGCATCGGACGCAATACGATCACGCGCAAGATCCAGGAGCTCGGCATCGAGTGATGCCGGCCTGCTGCATGCCGGTGTGTGCGGCGGGGTGCCTTACTTCAGCAGTTCGCTCAAGCTCACCGGCTTGATCTTGCCGCCTTCGACAGTCACGACCACCGGATCGACGATGGTGCCGCCCACCGCATCGACGCCCTTGAATTCGCCGGCGTTCTGCTCTTTCGGCATCTTCATCAGCGCGTCGTTCATCTGTGCGCGAATGGCGGCCGCATCGGTGGTCGTACCCGCTGCTTTCATGGCCGCGGCCAGCGCGTGCGTCATGGCGTAGTTGTACGAAGATTCGGTGGTCGGGTCTTTGTCGGCGCCGTACGCCTTGCGGTATGCCGCGGCAAAGGCCTTGGGCCCCGTGCGTTCGTCGTATGAAACCGGCATCACACCAATGGAGCCTTCGAGCATGGCCAGCCCACCGGTGACCTTGGACATCTCATCGAGCTTGGCCTGGTCCATGATTAAAAAACCGCCCTTGAACCCGAGCTCGCGCGCCTGTTTGGCGACCAGCGCGGTTGGCTCCGAAGGGCCGCCTATGAAGAGCACGTCGGGCTTCTCGGCCAGCACCCGGCTCACGCCGCTGTAGAAGTCGGCCGAGCGGTTGTACGACATGGGGTTGTTGGAAACCACCGTGCCGCCGGCCTTGATCCACGCTGGCTCGAACAATGCGCTCCAGTTCTTGGCGTAGTCGTGGTCACCCGGCAGCATGCCGACCTTCTTGCCGTACTTCTTCATCTCGTATTTGGTGAACGGCTCGATGTACGAATTGAACGTCGGAGGAATGCGGATGGTCAGCTTGTTGCCGGTTTCTGTGATCTTGGGCGTGCTCGAGTACGCCATCACGATGAACTTCTCTTGCTCGTTGAAGGCCTGCATGGCGTAGATGCCGCCGGAATGCGGCACGAACACTGCCGCCGTCTGGTATTGCTGCACCAGCCGACGCGCGTTGATGGCTGCTTCAGCCGGGGAGTACTTGTCGTCCAGCGACACGAGTTCGAGCTTGACCTTCTTGCCGGCCACCTCGAGCCCGGCGGCGTTGATCTCCTTGATCGCCATCTCTATGCCGTTGACCACGTTCTTGCCATACAGCGCGGCACCGCCGCTCAACGGGCCGGTGTAGCCGATCTTGACGAGGTCTTGCGCCAAGGCAGAGCCGGCACCCATGGCGCCTATCGCCCCGAGCAGGGTCGTAGCGATGGGCAACAGGGCCAGGCGGCGGCGGAGGGTCGTGGTCTTCATGGTCAGAGTCTCCTGAGGGTTGAAACGAATGGAAGGAAAGTAGCAGCGAGGCGGTGAGGCTCGTTGTCGCGTGCGGTCATGCGCAGGTGATTGTTGGGCCGTACGTTGGTCATGCGATCAGGCGCCGATGTAGGCAGCGCGCACCGCCTCGTTGTTGAGCAATGAATCACGATCGCCTTCGAGCGTGATGCGGCCACGTTCGATGACGTAGGCGCGATGCGCGATCGCCAGCGCCGAGTACGCGTTCTGTTCTGCCAGCAGCACCGTGGTGCCCGCACGGTTGATCCGCTGGATGACCTCGAACACCTGCTTCACGACCAGCGGCGCCAAGCCGAGCGACGGCTCGTCGAGCAGCAACACCTTGGGTCGTCCGAGGATTGCGCGGCCGATCGCCACCATTTGCTGCTGCCCGCCGGACAGCGAGCCGGCCGGGTCGTTCTGCTTTTTTTCGAGAATTGGAAACAGGCCGAACACCTCGTCGAGCGAACGCTTGATGCCGGCTTTGTCGCTGCGGTGGACATAGGCGCCGAGCACCAGATTCTTTTTGACCGACATCATCGGAAAGAGCTTCCGTCCTTCGGGGCAGTGAACAACACCGGCTCCGACGATCTGCGCCGGTCGCTTGCCGACCAACTCGCTGTCGGCGAATCGAATGCTGCCGGCACTCGCTTTTTGAATGCCGCTGGCCGCCATGAAGATCGATGTCTTGCCCGCACCGTTGGCGCCTAGCAGAACCACGAGTTCGCCGGCAGACGCATGCATCGTGACGCCGCTCAGCGCGCGAAAGCTGCCGTAGTGAAGGTCGACGTTTTCAAACCGCAGCATGGTCGGCTCCGGCATGGGTTCCCGCATCGGTCCCGAGGTAGGCTTCGATGACTTGCGGATCGCGGCGGATTTCGGCCGGCGTTCCTTCGGCGATCTTGGCGCCGTTGTTGAGCACGACGATCTTGTCGGCCAGCCGCATGATCATGTCCATCTTGTGTTCGATCAGACACACGGTCTTGCCATGGTCGACCAGCTTTCGAATCAGTGCCGCAAGTCCCACGGTTTCTTCTGGATTGACGCCACCGGCGGGTTCGTCGAGCAATAGCAACTCGGGGTCGGTTGCCAGTGCCAGCGCAAAGGCGACGCGCTTGCGCTCCTCTTGCGTGATGTCGGCGGCGATGCGGTTCGCGATATGGGAGAGGCCGACGAAGTCGAGCGACTCCCGTGCCTTCTCGCGGCACAGGCGCTCTTCGCCTTGGAGCCTCTTGCTGTTGACCACGACATCCCACAGACCCGACTGCGTGCGCAACCGATAGCCGACGATCAGGTTGTCGAGCACCGTTGCGTTGTCGAACAGGTGAGTCGACTGAAAAGTACGTGCAATGCCGAGACCTGCCACCTGATCGGGCCGCAAGCCCGTGACGTCTTGTCCCTTGAATTCGATGCGTCCGGACGTCGGCTTGTGCGTGCCCGCCACCAGGTTGAAGAAGGTGGTCTTGCCGGCGCCGTTGGGGCCGATGATGGCGCTGACCTGGCCGCGCTCGAAGCGCGTGGTGACGTGGTCGACGGCGGTGAGGCCGAAGAAGTGCTTGGTCAGGTCGGTGATCTCAAGCATGGTGCTTTGCCTTCGCCGTCGTTTCGATGAACTGCGTGGTTTCGGCCGCAGCAGACTCCGCTGCATCGGCGCGCCGCGCACGCCGCTTCAGGTAGGTGCCGACGATGCCGTTGGGCAAGAAGATGATGAGCGCGATCAGCACTGGACCGAAGACGACCATGCGGTAGTCCTGCAGGAACTGCAAGCTCTGTGTGAGCCAGGTGACCAGGAAGGTGCCGACCAGTGGTCCGAGCAGCGTGCCGATGCCGCCGACCAGTATGAACATCACGAGGTCGAAGGTCACGGTTTCGCTTGCGAGATCGGGACCGAGAAAGCGCACCTGCCCGGCGTAGAGCGCGCCGGCAAAACCGGCGTACGTCACCGACAGCACGAACGACAGCGTCTTGGTGCGCATCAGGTTGATGCCCAGCGCCTCGGCCAGTTCGTCGCTGTTGCGCACCGCCATGAAGCTGCGCCCGAGCAGCGAGCGCACGATGCGCGCCATGATCCAGATGGCCAGTGCCAGGAAGGCAAGCACCAGGTAGTACTGCGACAGCGGCGTGCCGAACTGCAGCGGGCCGATGCCGCTCGGCGCCGGAATGCCCATGATGCCGACCGGCCCGTGTGTCAGGCTCTCCCACTTTTCGATCAGCAAAAACATGATGTAGCTGATGCACAGCGTGAAGATCGAAAAATAATGGCCCTTGAGCCGCAGCGACAGCAGCCCGACGAAGAAGCCGATGCTGGCCGTCACCAAGCCGGCGAGCACAAATGCGACCCAGAATGGCACCTGGTGATCGACCGTCAGGATGCCTACCGTGTACGCGCCGACCGCCATGAAAGCGCCGTGCGCCAGGTTGAACTGGCCGGTGTAGCCGGTGATGAGGTTGAGCCCCAGTGCCGCGATCGCCATGATGAAGGCTTGCGTTGCGACAGAGAGCAGGTAGTTGTTCTGCGCGAAGAGCGGAAAGATCAGCGCAACGACCGCCAGCAGGGCCCAGCCGGCTTTGCCTTCGAGCAGCTTCATCAGCGCGCTCCCTTGGGGGTGAAGAGGCCCTGCGGTCTGAACGACAGGATCACCACCAACAGAACGAAGGCGATGATGTCCTTGTAGTCGGTCGAGAAATAGAAGCCGCCAAAGCTCTCCGCCATGCCGATGATCAGGCCGCCCACGATGGCACCCGGAAAGCTGCCCATGCCGCCGAGGATGATGATGACGAAGGCCTTGGTGATCACCAGGTTTCCCATCGCCGGATACACCAGGTTGATGGGCGCATAGAGCACCGCAGCGATAGCGGCGAGCGCCCCTGAAATTGCGAATACCAGCAGCGTTACGCGCGTGGCGTCGATGCCGACCAGCGCGGCGCCATCGCGGTTTTGCGCCATCGCAATGATGGTCGAGCCGATCACGGTGTAGTTCAGGAACAGGTGCAGCAAGATCATCAGGCTGAACGCGCCCGCGATGATCAGCAGACGCTGCAGCGGCGCGGTCAATCCAAAGATTTCAACGACCTGTCCATAAGGCGTTGGCATGCGATGAAACTCGGCGCCGAACACGGCCTGCGCGCCGGCTTCGAGGAACAGCAGGATGCCGATGGCCGCGATCATGTCGTGCAGTTCTGGCGCGTTGCGCAGCGGGTGAAACACGAGTCGGTCGGCCAGCATTGCCAGCACCGCCACGGCCGCGGCGGCACCGAGCATGGCGATCCAGTAATTGAGCCCGAGCGCCGTCATCAGGTAGTAGCCGACGAACGCACCGGCCATGTAGAACGTGCCGTGCGCGAAGTTAGGGACGTGAAGAATGCCGTACACCAGCGTGAGGCCGAGCGCCACCAGGCTGTACACGCCGCCCACGGTCAGGCCGTTGAGCAATTGCTGAAAAAAAAGTTCCAAATCGATCCCCTGCACAACTCCTGCGCGACGCTCGAAAGCACGTCTACAACGCAGGCCCGCGATTGTGGAAGCTGGGGTCGCTCTCGTCGACTGAGGTTTGCCCGAAGACTCGCTGTCGCCTCAGTGACTGATCGGTGCAACGTTGGTCGCGAGGTCCAGGGAAACGAGGTCCATGGAAAGCTAGCGCGAGCGCTGGCCGAGCGTCAACGAATCAAGCTGGAAGTTGCCGCCCTTGTCCCAAAGCCAGGTCTCGACATAGGTGTGGGCGCCGAGCTTGCCGGGACTCGGTAACGGCGACGCCTCCTTGATGAGTTCGGCGATCTTCGGGGGCACCTCAGGTGCGTGACTCGGCACGCGGCTGTAGAAAACGTTGATCACCTTGCCGTTCGCATCGACATCAGTCTCGACTACGACGACTGCGTAAACCAGCGGCGGAATCTTGCCCTTGAAGATGCGCTTTGGGTAGATCTTGTAGATGTGCGCTGCGGCAATCTTGCGATAGCTTTTGACAGCTGGTGTCTGCGCACTAATGAGTCGCACCGTCGGTACATCCGAATTGGCTTCAGCCGCCTTTTCCGATGCGGTTGCTGCAGATTCTTTGGCCGCTTCTTTCTCGTCCGACTTGAAGAGACCACATCCCGCGAGCAGGGACGACAGCGCGAGCGACAGGACGAGGCCTGAAAGAAGGCAATAGCGACGCATCGGTTCAGCCACCGAGCGCGAGTGTCACCGGCGCATGGTCGCTCGGCTTCTCCCATTTGCGGGGGACGCGATCGACCGTGCAGCTCTTTGCGAGTGGTACCAATGGCCCACTGACAAGGATGTGGTCGATGCGCAGGCCACGGTTTTTCTGGTACCCCAGCATCCGGTAGTCCCACCACGAGTAGCTCTTTTCTGGCTGCTCGAAAAGCCGGAAGCTGTCGGTCAAGCCGAGCGCCAGCAAGGCCTTGAAGTGGTCGCGCTCTTCAGTCGTGTGATGAATGGTCTCGGCCAGCCCGATAGGGTCGAAGCTGTCGCGGTCTTCCAGCACGATGTTGAAATCGCCGAGCAGCACCAGCTTCGGGTGTGCGGCCATTTCCGCGCGAAGCCACTCGCGCAAGCCATCGAGCCAGCGCATCTTGTAGGCGAACTTGTCGCTGCCCGGCGCCTGCCCGTTGACGAAGTAGCCGTTGACGACGCGCACATCGCCAATCGGCGTTTCGAGCGTGGCGCTGATTACGCGCGAATGTTCGTCGACGAATCCACCGATGTTTTTCGCGACGTCGCGCATCGGCAGGCGGCTCAGGATCGCGACGCCGTTGTACGTCTTCTGGCCGAACACCGCAGCGTCGTAGCCGGCCGCCTTGAGTACATCGAGCGGAAACTTTTCGTCGCTCATCTTGAGCTCTTGCAGGCACAGCACATCGATGGGATTGGCGGCAAGCCAGTCGAGCACGTGCTGCAGGCGAGCGGTCAGGGAATTTACGTTCCAGGTGGCGATCTTCATGGTCGTTCCATCGTGACGAAGCTGAACCGCAGTCCGTTCGTCGAGGTGTGGGGAGTGCGGGAGGTCTCGTGCCAGCCAGCCGCCATTGCAGGCGCAAACGCATCGCCCTCGTAATCGCGATGAATCTCGGTGATGACTGCGCGCTGCGCCAGCGGTTCGGCCTCCGCATAGATCTCCGCGCCGCCGATCACCCAAACTTCGGGTGCTTGCGTCTGTTTGGCGTGGGCCAGCGCATCGAGAAGGCTCGATGCGGTTTGCGCGCCTTCTTCGTGCCAGGCTTGCTGACGCGTCACGACTATGTTGGTGCGGCCCGGCAGCGGCCGGAATCTGGGTGGCAGTGAGTCCCAGGTCTTGCGACCCATGATCACCGGCGCCTTGGCAGTCTGCGCCTTGAAGTGCGCCATGTCTTCCGGCAAGTGCCAAGGCAAGGTGCCGTTCGCGCCAATGACGCCATTGGCCGCACGCGCGAAGATGAGGTTGATGCGCATCACACAGCGACCGGTGCCTTGATGGCCGGATGCGGGTCGTAGCCTTCGAACGCGAAGTCTTCGTACTGGTAGTCGAAGATCGACTCGGGCTTGCGCTTGATCACCAGCGTCGGATACGGGTGCGGCGTGCGGCTTAGTTGGAGCGCGACTTGCTCCGCGTGGTTGCTGTAGATGTGGCAGTCGCCGCCGGTCCAGACGAAGTCGCCGACATCGAGATCGCACTGCTGCGCGACCATGTGCGTGAGCAGTGCGTAGCTCGCGATGTTGAAAGGAACGCCCAGGAAGATGTCGGCGCTGCGCTGATAGAGCTGGCAGCTCAGCTTGCCGCGCTCACCTTCGTTTTGCGGCGGTGCCACGTAGAACTGGAAGAAGGCGTGACATGGCATCAACGCCATCTTCGACAGCTCGGCCACGTTCCATGCACTCACGATGATGCGGCGCGAATCCGGATTGGTCTTGAGCGTCTTGATGACGTCGGAGATCTGGTCGATGTGGCCGCCGTCCGGCGTCGGCCAGCTCCTCCACTGCACGCCATACACCGGGCCGAGGTCGCCGTCCTCGCGTGCCCACTCGTTCCAGATCGTGACGCCGCGCTCGGTCAGCCAGTTGTTGTCGCTGGAGCCGGTGAGAAACCACAGCAGTTCCTGAATGATCGACTTGACGTGCACCTTCTTCGTCGTGATCAGCGGAAAGCCCTCGTTCAAGTCGAGGCGCATCTGGTAGCCGAACACGCTCTTCGTGCCGGTGCCGGTGCGGTCACTCTTGTGCACGCCGTGCGTGTCGACGTGGCGCATGAAGTCTTCGTATTGGGAACGAACGGGATAAGGACTTGTCATTTCAATAGCCTCCGAACAATGCGTCGAGGGCATCCTGGATTTGAAGTTGGTGGGTAGCAATGTTGACGACGGGTCGACGCAACTCTCCTATGGGAATAGCACCGATCGAGGCCGTGTCCATGACGACGGATTTCCCCGCAACTTCAAACTGAGGGTTCAACCCGCGCACCGGGGTACTGTATCGACCGGCAGCGAAAAGTGGCACGACCACGCGCGTTTCAAAGCCAGCAAGGTAGTCGCTCTGCACGTCAAGTATGAAAGGAATCGCGGTGCGGCCGGCCGCTTCAGGGTTCGCGTAGACATCGAAGCGTGCCATCAGGCTTTCTTCCCATCGCCGAGGCTGCGCGCAAAGGTTCTGTATTTGGCCAAAGGCAGACCTTCTTTGGCGATTCGTGCGTTGTGCGCCGCGACGCCTTGTTGGCTCTCTTCAGCCCACTTTTCCCAGTAACGGCGCTTCACCTCTTCCGCCAGCAAGCCATCGACGGTTTGCGAAACATTCATGCCGAGCTCGCGCGCCATTTCCAGCACCTTGCTGTTCAGCGAAAGGTTGGTTGCCTTCTTGGGTGCGTTATCGAAGTGGAGCATGTGCTTCTTTTCGTGGATGATTTATGCGCATAGTTTACGCGCACTTGCCGCGTGAGAGCGGTAGCGAGGCAGGCGTTTTAAATTTCTGGTGCCCGGCGTAGCATCGCCCCATGACTCAAAACCACGACGATCATGGTCATGCGCACAGCGAGCTGAGCGACATGGATTTGCGGGTGCGTGCTCTCGAGACCGTGCTCACGCAAAAGGGCTACATCGACCCGGCAGCGCTAGACGTATTGATCGATACCTATCAGACCCGCATCGGTCCGCGCAATGGCGCGCTCGTCGTGGCGCGGTCGTGGGTCGACCCCGCGTATCGCGACTGGCTCCGGGCCGATGCGAGTGCGGCCATCGCGTCGCTCGGCTACAGCGGTCGGCAGGGTGAGCACATGGTCGCGGTCGAGAACACACCAGCGCTGCACAACATGGTGGTGTGCACGCTGTGCAGTTGCTATCCGTGGCCGGTGCTGGGCCTGCCGCCCACCTGGTACAAAAGCGCCGCCTACCGCGCGCGGGCCGTCAAGGATCCGCGCGGCGTGTTGGCTGATTTTGGCGTGACGTTGCCCGAGGCCGCGCGCATTCGCATTTGGGATTCGACGGCCGAGGTGCGTTACCTTGTGATCCCCGAGCGGCCCGCGGGCACCGAGGCGTTGGACGAAGCGCAACTCGCCGCGCTGGTGTCGCGCGACTCGATGATCGGCACCGCCCTCGTGCATGCGCACACGCAGGCCCCCGCGCCGGGAACGTCGGCATGAGCGGCGCAACAATGGGCACGATGCCGCAAACGACGCCGTACGTCAGCCATGCCGATCTCGGCGGACAGGCCGGTCACGGCGCAGTGCTGCCCGAGCCCGAAGGCGAACTCTTTCATGCCGATTGGGAGCCACGCGTGTTGGCCATGACGCTGGCGATGGGCGCAACCGGCAGCTGGAACATCGACACCAGCCGGGCAGTACGCGAAACCCTGTCCGACTACTCGCAGCTCGACTACTACCGCATCTGGTGCGCCGCGCTTGAAAAGCTCATGCTTCAGCGCGGCCAGTTGTTTGCCGACGAAATGGCTGCAGGCCGCATGCTGCACGACCCCGCACCGGTGTTGCGCACATTGCAGGCTTTCAGCGTCACCGCCGCGTTGGCCAAAGGCACGCCGACCGAACGCCCTGCCACAACGTCTGCGCGCTTCGCGGTCGGGCAGTGGGTTCGCACCCGCGCGGAGGCCGTCGATCACCACACCCGCTTGCCGTGCTACGTGCGCGGCAAGCGCGGCCGCATCGACCGCGTGCTCGGCACGCATGTCTTCGCTGACAGCCATGCGCAGGGCCTGGGCGAAGCGCCGCAATGGCTTTACACGGTGGTCTTCGACGCGGCGGAGCTTTGGTCCGATCAGACGCTGGAGCACGGTGGAGGCTCCGACGTATCGGTCGACGCCTGGGAGTGCTACTTGCACGAGGCCGCATGAGCGATCTGTTCGCGTCGTCTCCGGGACTGCCGCGCGACGCCGAGGGACCCGTCTTCCGCGAGCCGTGGGAGGCGCAAGCATTCGCAATGGCATTGGCGCTGCACGAGCGCGGACTATTTACATGGGTGGAGTGGGCCGACGCGTTGTCGCGGCAGATCGCAGCTGCGCAAGCTGCAGGCGATCCGGACACCGGCGATACCTACTACCGTCACTGGCTGGCGGCACTCGAAAGCCTGGTCGCCGAAAAAGGCGCGAGTTCGACCGATGAGTTGGCGACCTACCGCCACGCCTGGGACCACGCGGCCGACCGGACACCGCACGGGCAATCGATCGAATTGCGCGCAACCGATTTCGGCTGAAACCTCGGAGGGTCGGCGCAGCTCCGCTCGTCGCCCAGCGCTTCAGACGCGGATCACACGTCCAGGATTCAAGATGTTCTGCGGGTCGAGCCCGCGCTTGATCGCGCGCATCATGCCGAGCGCGACCGGCGACTTGTGCTTTTCGAGCTTGTCGACCTTGAGCCCGCCGATACCATGCTCGGCCGAGAACGAGCCGCCGAATTCAGCGACCGCGTCGTACACCAGCGTATTGACCCGCCCTTCTTGCTCGTTGAGAAAAGCCTTCGGATCGCCGTCGATCGGCGCCTGCACGTTGTAGTGAAGGTTGCCATCGCCGAGGTGGCCAAAATTGACCAGTCGCACACCCGGAATCTCACGCTGGAGCAGCGCATCGGTCGCCGCCACGAAGGCCGGAATGCGCGACACCGCGATCGAGATGTCATGCTTGATGTTCAAGCCTTCTTCGGCCTGCGCCAGCGGAATGTTCTCGCGGATGTGCCAGAGCTGGTGCACCTGCGTCAGGTTCTCGGCAACGACCGCATCGGTCACGCAGCCGTCTTCGAAGGCCGTTTCGAGCAGCGCTTCGAAGCGCGCACGCGCATGCTCCTCGGACTCGCTGTCCGAGTTTTCCAGCAGTACACACCACGGCACGGCGGCATCGTCGACGAAGGGCACGCGCAGTTGCGGCATGTGCTTGGCTACCAGGCTGAGTGCGAACTTGCCCATCACTTCGAAGCCGGTCAAGCCGGAACCGAGGTGCTTGTGCGCGAGGCCCAGCAAGGTCACCGCGTGTTCGAGCGAGGGCACGGCTGCCCAAGCTGTGAGGCGTGCGGCGGGCAGTGGGTACAGCTTCATCGTGGCGGCCGTGATGATGCAGAGGGTGCCTTCGCTGCCGATCATCAGATCGCGCAGGTCGTAGCCGGTGTTGTCTTTGCGGAGGCCACTGGTGCCCTCCCAGATCTCGCCTTGCGGCGTGACGACTTCAAGCCCGAGGCAGAGGTCCCGCGTGTTGCCGTAGCGCACGACCTGCGTGCCGCCAGCGTTGGTCGCCAGGTTGCCGCCGATGGTGCAGCTGCCTTCGGCGGCGAGGCTCAGCGGGAACAGAAACCCGGCCTTCTCGGCCGCCTCTTGCAGCGTTTGCAGGATGCAACCGGCTTCCACTGTCATCGTCAGATTGGCCGCGTCGGTGGCGCGAATCGCATTCATGCGCTGCAGGCTCAGCAGCACCTGCGTGCCGCTGGCATCGGGCGTCGACCCGACCGCGAGGCCGGTGTTGCCGCCCTGCGGCACGATCGACGTGCCGACTGCGGCGCAGGCCTTGACGACTGCGGCAACCTGCTGCGTGTTGGCCGGGCGGACAACGGCCAGCGCCTTGCCGCGTTCGCGCTTGCGCCAGTCTTGCTCCCATACGGTGAGGTCGCCTTCTGTAAGGACGTTGCCAGCGCCGACGATGGCGCGCAGTTGTTCGATGAGTGCGGTCAAGGCGCTGAACCCTCCAGATTGCCAACGTTTCGAAGAGCGGCGGCCTGGCTCAAGCGCGTGCGCACGTGCCAGGCACAGGCCACGAAAAGAGAGAGGCACAGGCCGACTTCGATCAGCGCGAGTATCTGACCCACGCCATTGCGGTCGCTCCAGGCGCGCACCACGCCCTCGATGAAATAAAGCCAGATCATCAGGCTGACCCAGCGGTAGGTGTACATGCGGTTTTTGAGCAGCCCGGCGAGCGGCACGACCAACGGCAGCACCTTGAGCGCGAGCAGCGATCCGCCAGGCCGGATCGGCGCAAGCCACAGCTCCCACACAAGGCCGAGCAAGATGAGTCCCACGAGGCTGCCGACAGCGAGCCGGCGCGTTGCGACCACGCTGGAACTGACCGGTGCTGCGGGGACAGCGGCGGTGGAAGCGGCGGCTGAAGAGGGCTGCGGGGAGGTGGTTTTCATGTTCGAGATCTCCCCTCGTGCATGGCGCCAGCGGCGTTCCTCGGGCCGCGCAAGGGTTCACTCCTATGATACCGACCATGGATCGACAGCAGCTCTGGAAAGGCTTTGCCCGCTTTCCGTGGCGCAACACCGCCGCGGTGCTGGGTGAGCGCTTTCGCGAAGACCGGCTGGGGCTCACCGCGAGCAGCCTGACCTTTACCACGACCATCGCGATGGTCCCGTTCTTTACCGTTGCGCTGGCGCTCTTCACCGTGTTTCCGATGTTCTCGACGCTGGAGGGACGCCTCCAGCGCTGGTTCATCCAAAGCCTGATCCCGGACAACATCGCGCGACAGGTGCTGGGCTATCTCAATCAGTTCTCCAGCAAGGCCAGCGGGCTCGGCATCGCCGGGCTGCTCGTGCTGCTGGTCACGGCCATCGCTCTCTTCCTGACAATCGACAAGACGCTCAACAACATCTGGCGCGTGCGGTCTCCGCGACCGTTCGCTCAGCGCGTGCTGATCTATTGGGCGGCCATCACGTTGGGGCCGTTGATCCTCGCCATCAGCCTGTCGACGACGTCGTATGTCTTCGCGGCGTCGCGGGGAGTCGTCGGGGACAGTGGCGGCATCCTCAAGCTGCTGTTCGACACCTTCGAATTCGTCTTGCTGGCCGCCGGCATCGCGTCGCTCTATCACTACGTGCCCAACACCAACGTGCGCTGGTCGCACGCTTGGGTCGGCGGCTTCTTCGTGGCGGCCGCCATCGAAATCGCCAAGCGCGTGCTCGGCTACTACCTGCGACTGGTGCCGAGCTACTCGATGGTGTACGGCGCCTTCGCGACCCTTCCGATCCTGCTCGTGTGGATCTACGTCGCGTGGGTCATCGTGCTGCTCGGCGCGGTGATCGCGGCCTACCTGCCGAGCCTGATCGCCGGTGTCTCGCGGCGCGGCAACACGGCCGGCTGGCCGCTGCAGCTCGCGGTCGAATCGCTGCAGCATCTGTCGCGGGCGCAAGGGACGGCGCGGCGGGGCCTGAGCGCCGAAGCTCTGGTCGCGACGATGAAGGTCGACCCGCTGCAGTTGGCGCCGGTGCTCGAAACGCTGGTCGCGCTCGACTGGATCGCGCCGATTGCCGAAGAACTCGGCACTGGCGACGCGCGCTACGTCTTGTTGGCCGACCCAGCCACGCCGCTCGAGCCCTTGCTCGAGGAGCTTTTGATGCCGAGTGCTGCGCCGCTAGAGAATCTGTGGCAAAAAGGGCCGCTGCGTTCGCTGCGCTTGCGAGATGTTCTGGCGAATGCATTGCCTGTCAAACCCGAAATTGCCAAGCTCCCCCCGCGTGACCGCTTCGCCTGACGCACTCGATGCCCCTGCCGTGCTCGCCATCCCTGGCGCGCCTGCGCAGGCACCGGCCATTGCCAGCGTGCCGTGGGTCGTCTGCTTGTGCGCCGAATGGTGCGGCGCGTGTCGCGAATACCGGCCGCTGTTCGAGCAGGTCGCGCGTGCGCATCCTTCGCTCCGATTCGCGTGGGTCGACATCGAAGACCACGCCGACATCGCCGACGATTTCGATGTCGAGACTTTTCCGACGCTGCTGGTCGCTGGTGCAGACGGCACGCGTTTCGCCGGCCCGTTGTTGCCGCACGCCGAAACGTTGAGCCGGTTGTTGTCTGCGTTGCAATCGCCCCAGCCTGCGGCGCCAGAGGTGACCGCGCTGCTGAAGGCACTCGAAGCCTCGCCGGCAACTTTTTCGGTGGGTACACCGTGAAGGTGCCGATGCCCCGAGCTTGAACCGGTCAACCGCGCAAAAAATCCCGCAACGCGAACAGCACATCGTCCGGCGCCTCGCTCATCAGCGCGTGGCCGGCGTGCACCATCACCACCTTGGCATTCGGCGTCTTGCTCGTCAGCGTCTTTGTGGCGCGCGGCTGCGTCATCTGATCGGCATCGCCAAGCAGGAACAGGACAGGACATCGCACCGCCGAAATCGCCGACTCACCGCCCGCGTAGTCGTTGCACGCCTTGAAGCCGACGTGGAAGACGTTGACGTCGCGGTTGCTCGACAGAACCCGGCGCATCAGCGCGCGCGAGCTGCCGTAGAGCCAGGTACCGGGGCCGAGTGAGGAGGGCGGCGGTGCCAACATCGAATGCGAGAAGTTGTTGACCATGTCGATCGCGCGCAGCGGCTGGTTGAGCGAGCTTTCGAGCAGTGCCGGTGACACGACCATCGGGTAGGCCGTACCCACCATCGCAAGGTGCGTTACGCGGGTTGGTGCGCGGGCAGCCGCTTCAAGCGCGATCAGCGAACCAAAACTGTGGCCGACCAGCGCGGCTTTCTCGATGCCGGCTGCGTCGAGTAGAGCAACGATGAATTGCGCGGCCTCTTCGACGCTCGCTGGCGGCGCGCCTGCGCTGCGGCAGTGGCCGGGCAGGTCGACAGCCAGCACGTTCCAGCCATGGTTGGCAAAGTAACGGCTCTGAAGAATCCAGACGCTGTGGTCGTTGAGCACGCCGTGGATGAAGACGACCGTCGGCTTGGCCGCATCGAGGGGCTTGCCGCCGGTGTAGGCGTACGTGGTGTGGCCGTTGACTGTGTAGTTCACATCAGGCCCCCGTCTTTTCAGCTGCCTTCAAAGCCCGCTTCAAATCGTCGATCAGGTCAGCCGGGTCTTCCAGCCCGATCGACAGCCGGATCGTCCCTTGAGAAATCCCCGCACCCGCCAGCGCCTCGTCGGTCATCCGGAAGTGCGTGGTGCTCGCCGGATGAATCACCAGACTGCGACAGTCACCCACGTTGGCCAAATGACTGAAGAGCTTCAGCGCTTCGATGAAAGTCTTGCCCTGCTCGCGACTGCCCTTGATGTCGAAGCTGAAGACTGCACCGGCACCCTTGGCGCCGTGACGCAACAGCTTTTTCGCCAGCGCATGACTCGGATGCGATTCGATCAGCGGATGGCCGACACGTGACACGAACGGATGCGCCGCCAGAAATTCGACCACCTTCTGCGTGTTGTCGATGTGCCGCTCCATCCGCAGAGGCAATGTCTCGATGCCCTGCAGGATGAGCCAGGCGGTGTGCGGGCTCATCGATGCACCGAAGTCGCGCAGGCCCTCGCGGCGGGCCCGCAGCAAAAAGGCGCCGACGGTGCTTTCCTCGCTGAAGACCATGTTGTGAAAGCCGTCGTAGGCCTCGGTCAGCTCTGCGAACTTGCCCGATCGTTCCCAGTCGAAACTGCCACCATCGACCACCACGCCGCCGATCACGGTGCCGTGCCCCGAAAGGAATTTCGTGGCCGAGTGGTAGACCAGATCGGCGCCCCAATCAAAGGGTTTGATGAGGTACGGAGACGTCAGCGTGGAGTCGACCAGCAGCGGCACGCCGGCCGCGTGCGCGATGTCGCTCACGGCCGGAATGTCGAGCACATCGAGGCCGGGGTTGCCCACGGTTTCACCGAAGAGCAGCTTGGTCTCGGGCCGGATCGCGGCCCGCCAGCCGTCGAAATCTCCCGGCTTCACGAAGGTCGTCTCGATGCCGAAGCGTCGCATCGTGTAGTGCAAAAGGTTCTGCGAGCCGCCATAGAGGGCCGTGCTCGCGACGATGTGCGAGCCCGCGCCCATCAGCGTCGCGATGCTCAGGTGCAGCGCGGCCTGTCCGCTGGCCGTGGCAATGGCGCCGATGCCGCCTTCGAGTGCCGCGACGCGCTGTTCGAGCACCGCGTTGGTCGGGTTGCTGATGCGCGAGTAGACATGGCCCGCGCGCTCCAGGTTGAAGAGCGCGGCCGCATGGTCGCTCGACTCGAAGACGAACGAAGTGGTGAGATGGATCGGCGTCGCGCGGGCACCGGTGGCGGGGTCGGGCGACGCGCCGGCGTGCAGCGCGAGCGTGTCGAAACCAGGGTCTGAATAGCCGGGCATGGGTCTCCTTGGGCAAAAACGCGAGGCCGATCTTGTTGATCGCCGGTCATTGTGGGCTATATTCAATTTGGCATTCCGCCGAGCCGAGGAGCATCAAGATGAAGGTCAGCGACATCCTGCGCGTCAAGGGCAGCACCCTCTTTACCGTTACGCCCGATGAGCCCCTGTCGACCGCGGTTTCGGTCATGGCGGAGAAAGACATCGGCTCGCTCGTCGTCATGGAACACGGCGACCTCGTCGGAATGCTCACGTTTCGCGAAGTCATCCTGGCGATCGTCAGCAATGGCGGCCAGGTTGGCGGCCAGGTTCGCCGGGCGATGGACGATGCACCCGTCACTTGCACCGTCGAGACCGACCTCGATGAAATCCGCCGCATCATGCTGGAGCGCCACGCGCGCTACATGCCCGTCATGGACAAACGCGTGTTGATGGGCGTGATCAGCTTCTACGACGTCGCCAAGGCGGTGGTCGACAGCCAGAATTTCGAGAACAAGATGCTCAAGGCGTATATCCGAGACTGGCCCACGGAAGAAGAGCCGGGCAACTGAGCCGATCGATTCGGCTCAGTGGGAGTCGGTTCAGTGCAGGTCGGCCGCCGCGTGAATCGCCTCGCGCACGCGTGGATAAATCTGCGCATTCCACTTGCTGCCACTGAACACGCCGTAGTGCCCGACGCCGGCCTGCAAATGGTGGGTCCGTAGATAAGGTCGAACGCCGGTGCACAGGTCCTGCGCAGCCACTGTCTGGCCGACCGCGCAGATGTCGTCCCTCTCGCCTTCGACCGTGATCAACGCCGTCTTGCGGATGGCGGCCGGGTTCACCTTGCGATCGCCCACGGTGAGCTCGCCACGCGGCAGGTCGTAAGTCTGGAACACCCGCTCGACCGTCTCCAGATAAAACTCCGCCGCCAAGTCGTTGACCGCCAGATACTCGTCGTAGAAATTGCGAATGGCGTCGGCCTTTTCGGTCTCGCCTTCGACCAGATGGGTGTACAGATCTTCAAACTGCTTCTTGTGCCGCTCCGGATTCATGCTCATGAAGGCCGACAGCTGAAGAAAGCCGGGGTACACCTTGCGCCCCATACCGGGGTGCGGAAACGGAACGCGGCTGATGAGGTTGTCCTTGAACCACTTGATCGGCTTGCTCACCGCCAGTGTGTTCACGCCCGTCGGGTTGATGCGGCAATCGACCGGGCCGGCCATCAGCGTCAAACTGCGCGGCGTGGCGGGGTTGTCGTCTTCAGACATCAGTGCCGTAGCGGCGAGCGCGGCTACGCAGGGCTGGCACACCGCCACCATGTGCGCGCCGGGGCCGATGGCTTCCATGAAGCTCATCAACTGCAGCGTGTATTCGTCGAGGCCGAAGCCGCCCTTGTACAGCGGCACATCGCGTGCGTTGTGCCAGTCGGTGATGTACACGTCGTGGTCGCGCAGCAGAGTGCGCACGGTTTCACGCAGCAGTGTCGCGAAATGGCCCGACAACGGTGCGGCCAGCAACACAGGCGGGTGCACCGCTTTAGTGTCTTTGCGAAAGTGCAGCAGCGTGCCGAAGTCTGCCACCAGCGTTTTCTCTTCGGTGACGGCCGTTTCGACGCCGTCGACCAGCACACTCTTGATGTTGTAGTCGGGCCGCGAATGCGTGAGGCGCATGCGCGAAAAGACTTCGAGCTTGGCGGCCATCTTGCGGGCCATGGTTCGCTCGGAGCCGTCTTGCCACAACGCGCTTCCAGTGAACTGGGCGAAGAGACGGGCGGGCGACATCATGTCGGCCTGGGTTTGATAGAGCCGGTAGAGCATGACGCTGCTGCAGGCAAGTTGCGGGCCATGCGGTGGTGGCATGGGCCTTGCAGAACGAAGTCCTACAGTCCCAAGGAGTGTCATCGCATGGCCAAACCCGTTCTCACGATCAGCAGCAAAAACTACGGCGCGTGGTCTCTGCGTGGCTGGCTCATGTGCAAGTTAGCCGGGCTCGATTTCAGCGAGACGATCATCCCGCCGGACGATCCGGCCATGAAGGCCGAGATGCTGCTGCTCTCGTCGTCGATGCTGGTGCCTTCGTTGCAACATGGCGGCATCAAGGTATGGGACACGCTGGCCATCGGCGAGTACTTGAACGAGATCAAGCCCAAGGCCGGCCTGCTGCCTGCCGACGCTGCGGCGCGCGCCCACTGCCGCGCCATCTGCGGCGAAATGCACTCTGGCTTCGCCTCGATGCGCGGCGCGTTGCCGATGAACATCAAGGCCCATTTCAAGGGCTTCAAGGTGTGGTCGCGAGCGCAGTCGGACATCGACCGCGTGGTCGCGATCTGGCGCGAGTGCTTCAAGTCTTATGGCGGTCCGTTTCTCTTCGGCAAGCAGCCGTGCATCGCCGACGCAATGTACGCGCCGGTCGTCACGCGCTTTTTGAGCTACGACGTGCCGCTCGACAGCGCCTGCATGTCGTATTGCAAGCGCGTGATGGAGCTGCCCGCGATGAAAGAGTGGGTGGCCGACGCCAAGCTCGAGCCCGAAGAAATCGACGAGCTGGACGCCGAGTTCTGACGTTTTCGCGCTGGTCGAATGAGCAGCCGAATGACAGGTTGCGCTGAACGCGTGTCGGTGGAATACTGGATGCAATCACAGTATCCGAGGCCACCGTGTCCGAAGCCTTCATTCCCCTCTCCGCCCTCAAAGGCCGCGGCGCCGCCAGCCGTCTCGCGCACCGCTTCGAGCGCGACACGCGCGAAGCGTGGGACGACGGGTGGGGTACGCTTGAGGAAGAGTACGGTGAGCCGCCGGCGCGCATCGAAACCGAAGTGCGCTTCGAAGACGTCAAGTCGGTCATCAACCAGAACGACTCGCCGGACATCCCGTTCGATCGCTCCATCAATCCGTATCGGGGCTGCGAGCACGGCTGCATCTATTGCTTCGCACGACCGACGCACAGCTACCTCAACCTGTCGCCGGGGCTCGACTTCGAAACCAAACTCATCGCCAAGCGCAACATCGCCGAGGTGCTGCGCACCGAGCTCGGCCGCAAGAGCTACAAGCCGAGCCACATCGCGATCGGCACCGCGACCGATTGCTACCAACCGATCGAACGCGAGCTGCGGCTGACGCGCTCGGCCATCGAAGTGTTCAAGGAAACGCGGCATCCGTTCGGCCTTGTGACCAAGTCGAGCGCGGTCGAGCAAGACCTGGATTTGATCGCGCCGATGGCGGCCGATCGGCTGGCCGCGGTGTACATCACAGTGACGACGCTCGATGGCGAACTGGCGCGCAAGCTCGAGCCGCGCGCCGCCGCGCCGCACCGGCGGTTACGCACCATCAAGACCTTGGTCGATGCCGGTGTGCCGGTGGGCGTGAGCGTAGCGCCGCAGATCCCGTTCATCAACGAAGACATGGAGCACGTGCTCGAAGCCGCTTGGGAGGCGGGCGCACGCAGCGCGTTCTACACAGTGATTCGGTTGCCGTGGGAAGTCGCGCCGCTCTTCAAGCAATGGCTCGAAGTGCATTACCCGGACCGTGCCGCGCGCGTCATGGCGCGCATCCGCGAGATGCGGGGCGGCAAGGACTACGACGCCGACTTCGCGACGCGCATGAAAGGCACTGGCTTGTGGGCCGACCTGATTCGCCAGCGCTTCGAGAAGGCGACGAACCGCATCGGCTTCAATCGGCAACGCGTCGAGCTCGATCTGTCGGCGTTCCGGCCGCCGGGTGTGGTGGGTCAGGGCGATCTGTTCTAAGTCATGCCGTCAGTGACAGCCGCAGCTTCGTCACGTTGGGGTTGCCCGCATCGCGCTGCAGCGTGAATCCCAGCTTGCGCGCCAGCATCAGCATGCCGCGGTTGTCGTAGAGCGTGATGTCGTCCAGCGTGCTGACACCCGCGCTGCGCGCCGCATCGATCAGGCGTTGCAACAGTTTCTCGGCCAGTCCACGGCGCTGCCACGCATCGCCGATAACGATCGCGAACTCGGCGATGCCACTGGTTTCAGGCGTATCGCCGCGCACGTAACGCACTACACCTATCTGATGCTCGTGACCGTTGACGGGCGTCGTGGCGATCAACGCCAATTCGCGCTCGTAGTCGATGTCGGTCATGTGCCGCAGCTCGGCCTCTTGCGGCATGCGTGGAGACAGCAGCCGCGCATAGCCGGTGTGCGGTAACAGGCCGTGCACGAAGTGCGTGTGCATGGCCAGATCGTCGGACCGAATCGGCCGGATGCGCACTGGTGTTCCATCTTTCAGCTGCCAGTCCTCGACCAGATGGGCGGGATAGCGGCTGAAAGGCTGGGTCATTGTCGTGACGCGTTGGTATCGCGGGAGTACGCGTGCGCTGGGCTCAGCCGATGACTTCAGGCCAGGCGGTGTGGAAGAACTGGCCTTCGGGCTTGTCGACGCGCTCGTAGGTGTGAGCCCCGAAAAAGTCGCGCTGCGCCTGCAGCAAATTTGCCGGCAAACGCTCGGCGCGGTAGCTGTCGTAGTACGCCAGCGACGCGCTGAAGGCCGGCACCGGAATGCCGTTGCTCACCGCCATTGCAACCACTTCGCGCCAGTTCTGCTGCGTGCTGTTGAGCAGGTCCTTGAAGAAGGGGTCGAGCATCAGATTGGTGAGCGCCTTGTCCGTGCGATAGGCGTCGGTGATGCGGTTCAAAAATCGCGCGCGAATGATGCAGCCGCCGCGCCAGATCGATGCGATGCCACCGAGGTCGAGCCCCCATTGCTTCTTCTCGCCCATCGTCTTGATGAGGTCGAAGCCCTGCGTGTAGCTCACGACTTTCGATGCATAGAGCGCGTCGTGCACCTTGTCGACCAGCGCTTTCTTCTCGATGCTGAAGGCCGGCTTGGGCCCCTGCAAAAGCTTACTCGCCACCACGCGCTGCTTTTTCTGCGACGACAGCACGCGCGCCTCGACGGCAGCGTTGATGGTGCTGATGACGATCGCCTGCTCGGCCGCGTTGATGAGCGTCCATTGCCCGGTGCCTTTTTGCCCGGCCTTGTCGAGGATCATGTCGACCAGCGCGTTGCCAGTCTCGGGGTCTTTCTGCTCGAGCGCCTTGCCGGTGATCTGGATCAGGTAGCTCTGCAGGTCGCCTTCGTTCCACTCGGTGAAGATCGCAGCCATCTCGTCGGTGGTGAAACCGGCCGCCTTGAACAGGCTGTAAGCCTCGCAGATCAGCTGCATGTCGCCATACTCAATGCCGTTGTGGATCATCTTCACGTAGTGGCCGGCGCCGCCGGGGCCGATGTGGATCACGCAAGGCTCGCCATCGACCTTGGCTGCGATGCTCTCGAAGATCGGCTTCATTACTTCCCAAGTCGACGCGGGGCCGCCGGGCATGATGGCCGGGCCCTTGCGCGCGCCTTCTTCACCACCCGACACGCCCGCGCCGACGAAGCGAAGGCCTTTGCCGGCCAGGTAGGCATCGCGCCGCTCGGTGTCGGTGTAGAGGCTATTGCCCCCGTCGATCACGATGTCGTCCTTGGCGAGCAAGGGAATGAGCTGCTCGATCACCTGGTCGACCGGCGCACCAGCCTTCACCATGATCTGAATCTTGCGCGGCAGCGCGAGGCTCTGCACGAAAGCTTCTAGCGTGTCGCAGCCGACCAGCTTCTTACCCGGGTTCTTCGCGACGAACTCGTCGGTCTTGTCGGTCGTGCGATTGAACACGCTGACCTGAAAACCGCGGCTCTCGACGTTCAGCACCAGGTTCTGGCCCATCACGGCCAAGCCGATCAAACCGAAATCGCTCTTTTTGATTTCCGCGGAGGTGCTGCTGCTCATGGTGTCTTTCATGCGGGGCACGGAGGGTGCTTGGCGGTTGGTGTTCTGTCGGCCATTTTGCCGCGCATGCAGAAAACGCGCACTGCCGCCGCAACGGCGCATGGCTGACGTAGGACGCCGATGCGCTGCGCAAGGCTTGCGGCCTTGTCAGTCGTCGCAATTCACAGGGGAACATTCACATGCAACGGTTCATCGATCGCACCGTCACCGTCACCGTCACCGTCACGGGGGCTGTCGCAAGCCCAGCGCGTCGTACACACGGATCGATGCATACGCGTCGTTCGCAGCGTAGCGAATCTGCGAGTCGGTCAGTTGCTTGTTCGCCCAGTTCGACGTCGTCGCCTTGCGCGACTTCATGAAGCGTCGGTCGAACACCAGCGCGACAGCCGTCTTCACGCCAACCGATTTCCTATACCCTCGCCGCCGAAATTCGTTGTCGATGTCGAACACTGCGCGCGGCTCGGTGCCGAGGCGATTGCGGATCAGTGTGAGATCGGTCGACAGGCCGAACCCGACCTTCAGCAATGCCGTTGAGTCGATGAGCATCTGTATGGTCGGGATGCAATCGGTGCGATGCAACTGGAACAGATAGGCGGTCGTCATCGTCGAGAACTGGACGAGGTGGGGGCCGGTGTTGACTTCGTTCTTGGCGAAGGTGGGCTTGGATTCTGTATCGAATCCGACGATGCGCGCGGCCAGCAAATCTGCTGCTGCGCGGGCCGCATCGTCGACCGTTCCGACCACCACGATGTCTTGCAGGTCGAGTCCGTCGAAGGGCGCCAGTAGCGCGATCTGCTCGCGCTCGGGCAACTCCGAGATCGGCAGGACGTGAGGGTGTTGGGCGTCGATCAACGGGCGGGTGCTTTCTTTTTCTTTGGCGGGGGCTGCGCTGATTTCATGCGGGATGGCTTGCCCGATCGTACGACCGCCTCCCATCCGAGCCTCCCCCAGCGCAACATACGGCGCGCCTGGATGCGGCCGGGCTTTTCGAACACTTCGGGCAGGCTTTCGGCGAGACCGCTCATGGTCTGTTCATGGCCGGTTCATCGAGCGCCCAGTGCGCGGTGCCCAGTGGTAGACCACGCGCTCGCGGCCGTTGGACGGATGCCGGTCGACCACGCCGCGCTCCAGTCCGTAGCGCTCGTAGAAACGTTGCGCCGCAATGTTGGCCGTGGCGACGTGCAGCCTCCAGCCTGTCGGCATGCGCACGCATGCTTCACCGAGCAGCGACTGGCCCAGCCCTTCGCGTTGCAGGTGCGGCTCGATGAACAGTTGCGCCACATAGTTGCGCTGCGTAAGCACCATCATGAAGCCGATGATCTGTTCGTCGCGCTCGGCGAGCAGCACATCGGCCGGCGGCACGAACTCGGCCTGTACGCGAGACAGCCAAAGCCCGATCGGCGCCACCGTCTTTTCGCCACGCTGTGCCGAGATCCACGCGCGCCGCCAGATGCCGGCGAGCACTGCGTTTTCACCCGGTGCGTAGTCGCGCGGTCGAAGACGGAGCGTGGGTGTCTCTGAGGTGGACATGGGTGACGTCAGAGCAAATCGGCTCAGGCCCGCAAGCTGCGTGCGTGGTGCGCGAGGTGGTCTTCGATGAAGCTTTGAATGAAGTAGTAGCCATGGTCGTAGCCTTCGTGGCGGCGCAGGTCGAGCGGCTGCCCGGCATCGGCGCATGCGGCTTCGAACAGGTGCGGATGCAATTGATCAGTCAGGAATTTGTCTGCCAGGCCCTGGTCGATCAGGATGCCGTCCGGGTACGGCGCTTTCTCTTTTGCGCCGGCCAACGCTTCCATCAGCTCGGTAGCGTCGTGCGAAGACCATGTCTCGCGGCTGCTGCCGAGATAGCCTGTGAAAGCCTTTTCGCCCCATGGGCAACGGCTCGGCGCGCAGATCGGTGCCAGCGCCGACAGCGACTTGAACACGCCCGGATGCCGCAATGCCAGCGTGAGTGCGCCATGGCCGCCCATCGAGTGGCCGAAGATGCCGATGCGCTCGCCGTCGATCGGCTGCGTCAGGGTGATGAGTGGAAGCAGCTCGTTGATGAGGTAGCTCTCCATGCGCCAGTGCGTCGACCAAGGTGCTTCGGTTGCATCGAGATAGAAGCCGGCGCCCACGCCGAAGTCCCAGCTTGCACTATCACCTTCGACGTTGGCGCCACGCGGGCTGGTGTCGGGCGCGATCAATGCGATGCCGAGTTCGGCTGCCATGCGCTGCGCGCCGGCCTTGACCATGAATGTTTCTTCATTGCAGGTGAGGCCGGCGAGGTACATCACCGCGGGCACCTTGCCGTGGTTCGAATGCGGCGGCAGGAAGATCGAGAAACGCATCGCCAAGCCGATTTCTGTCGATGCGTGTTCATAGAAGCGCTGTGTGCCGCCGAAGCAGCGGTGTTCGGACAGGTTGCGCAGCGCTGAAGCAGAGTGGGTCGAGTCGTTCATGAATGGAGGTTGGGCGTCAGTTCGAGTACCGCATCGGCGAATAAGCGCGGCACTTCTTGCGGCATGTTGTGGCCGACGCCCGGCACCAAGCGGTGTGAGCGCTGCCCGGTAAATTTGGCGGCGTGCGCCGAGGCATCGGCGGGCTCACGCACGCCATCGTCGATGCCGTCGAAGGTGATGGTCGGCACCGCGATCGGAGGCTGCGCTGCGAGTTGGCGTTCGATGTAGTCGTAAGCCGGATCGCCCGGCACCAGGCCGAAGCGATGCCGATACGAGTGGACCACGACGTCGATGAAATCAGGATGGTCGAACGCGGCCGCGCTGCGCTCGAAGGTCGCATCGTCGAAGGTCCAGGTCGGCGACCAGAGCTTCCACAACAGCCGCGTGATGCCGCGGCGGTCTTTTTCAAGCCCGGCACGACCGCGCTCGTTGTGAAAGTAGTACTGGTACCAATACCGATGTTCGTTCTCCGCTTTCTCAGGCTCCATGCCTTTGGCAATGTTCTGGATGTTGTAGCTGTTGAAGGAGACGAGGCCGGCGCAACGCTCAGGCCACAGCGCCGCGACGACGCACGCAGCGCGGCCGCCCCAGTCGTAGCCAGCGAGCACGGCGCGTGGAACGTGCAACGCGTTCATCAGCGCCAGCAGGTCGGCGCCTAACGCGGCTTGCTCACCCGATCGCGGTGTCGCCGCATCGAGAAAACGCGTGGCGCCGTAGCCGCGCAGGTACGGAACGATCACGCGGCAACCTGCGTCGGCCAGCAACGGTGCGACCTCGGCGTAAGTGTGAATGTCGTACGGAAAGCCGTGCATCAGGAACACCGGCGGTCCGTCGGCAGGGCCGGTTTCGAAGTAGGCGATGTCGAGTACTCCGGCCTCGATGTGCTTCAACGGATGCATGGGTCGGGCCACAGGGTTATTTCCGTTTTTGTCGCGGCGGGGTGCCAGTTGTCTTTCCAAGCGGACACATGGGTGAGCTAGTACAGAACCACACCCCGAATCGACTCCCCGCTCTTCATCAACTCGAAGCCCTTGTTGATGTCTTCGAGCGGCATGGTGTGAGTGATCAGGTCATCGATGTTGATCTTGTTCTCCATGTACCAGTCGACGATCTTCGGCACGTCTGTCCGTCCACGCGCGCCGCCGAAGGCAGAGCCTTCCCACTTGCGCCCGGTGACCAGCTGGAACGGCCGCGTGCTGATCTCGGCGCCCGCTTCGGCCACGCCGATGATGATGCTGCGACCCCAGCCTTTGTGCGTGCACTCGAGCGCCTGACGCATCACCTTGGTGTTGCCGATGCACTCGAAGCTGTAGTCCGCGCCGCCGTCGGTCAGCTGAACGATGGCGTCGACGATGTTGCCGCCGGCCGCTTCGACGTCTTTCGGGTTCAGAAAGTGAGTCATGCCGAACTTGCGAGCCATCGCCTCGCGCTCCGGGTTCAGGTCGACGCCGATGATCTTGTCGGCGCCCACCATCCTTGCGCCCTGAATCACGTTCAGGCCGATGCCGCCCAAGCCGAACACGACGACATTGGCGCCAGCTTCCACCTTGGCCGTGAAGATCACCGCGCCGATGCCGGTGGTCACGCCGCAGCCGATGTAGCAGACCTTGTCGAACGGCGCGTCTTCGCGGATCTTCGCCAACGAAATCTCAGGCACGACCGTGTAGTTGCTGAAGGTCGAGGTGCCCATGTAGTGAAAGATCGGCTTGCCGTCCATGCTGAAGCGGCTCGTCGCATCGGGCATCAGGCCCTTGCCCTGCGTGGTGCGGATCTGCTGGCACAGGTTGGTCTTGCGCGACAGGCAGAACTTGCAGTGGCGGCACTCGGGCGTGTAGAGCGGGATGACGTGATCACCCTTTTTGAGCGTGGTCACGCCGGGGCCGACGTCGACCACGATGCCCGCGCCTTCATGGCCGAGGATTGCCGGGAAGATGCCTTCCGGGTCGGCACCCGACAGCGTGTAGTAGTCGGTGTGGCAGATGCCGGTGGCCTTGATCTCGACCAGCACTTCGCCGAATTTCGGGCCGTCGAGGTCGACGGTTTCGATGGTGAGCGGGGCTCCGGATTTCCAGGCGACGGCGGCTTTGGTTTTCATGTCAGAAGAAGAGAAGTGATCGAGATTGAGGAAGGAATTCGTGCGGATGCGATGAGGCAGCCGGTCACTATAAGATGCCCGCGACCGGAGCTGCATCCCATGAAAAAAATCCTCGTTTTGAACGGCCCCAATCTCAACTTGCTGGGCACGCGAGAGCCCGCGCAATATGGCTATGAAACGCTCGCCGATGTCGAGCGCATGTGCAAGGAAACGGGCGACAAGCTCGGCGTGGCGGTCGAGTGCCGCCAGTCCAATCACGAGGGCCAGCTGATCGACTGGATTCACGAGGCCGGCCGCGAGATTTCTGCTGGCGACATGATCGGCGTGGTGATGAATCCGGGTGCTTACACGCACACATCGATCGCGCTGCACGATGCCATCAAGGGCGCGAACGTGACCTTGATCGAGCTGCATATTTCGAACGTGCATGCGCGCGAGGAATTTCGCCATCACTCCTATATTTCACCGGCCGCCCGCGGGATCATCGTGGGGCTGGGCGTGAAAGGGTATCCCTTGGCGATCGAGGCGTTGGTCCGGCTGAACAGTTGAGCGATCGAACCGTCGACACATTTAGAAACTTTTGTATCTGCTTGTGGCAAAGTGCACATGCGTTTTGAGAGAGGGCTGGCACCATCGAGTTTGAATTCGGAAACATTCCGGGACAAATTGATGACAACCCTATCCGACCGTGCATTGCTCGAACGCGCCCTGATCGCCATCGAAGAAGTATTGGCACGTGTAGACGGTGGGCCCGACGCGCTCCGCCCGGCATCCACTGCCGCCCAGCAAGCACTGACCATCTGCCTGACAGCCGCTGCAAATTTGGTCGACGCCGGCCAGACGCTGCTGCGCTCACCCGAAGACGATTCGTCCGATCAGCTCACCCAGGAGTGGCGGGTACTGATCTCGCACGTCAAGACCGCCAGCCGCTCGGCGCATCAGGCAGCGTTGGTGTTGTCTGCTGAGAAGAACCTGTCGTCCGCCCAAAGCGGCGGTGTTTTTATCGAAACTCCGCGCATCTGCCAGGTGGCGCACTGAATGGGCGTGACCTGTCCCGCATGCGGGACTGAAAACCGTTCGGTCGCGAAATTCTGCATCGAGTGCATCGAATCGCTGCCGACGGTTTTTGCGGCGACTGAAATATTGCCGCATATGCCGCACGCTGCGCATCGCGGCACGTTCCTTAGGGAGCCTGACATTCGCGCCGACACTGCGCTGCCTCGGGCTTCCGGGTTTGTTGCAGCGACCGGTGCGATATCAGCCACGCCGGCCGCCTCCGCCACCTCCGCCACCTCAGCCAACGCATCAGCGTCGCAGACACCTCCACTGTCGAGCGGTCCGCGACGCACCGTCGAAGGACGCAAGGGCCTGTGGGTCAGCGTGGCGGCCTTCGCGATCGCGCTCGTCATCGGCGCCGCCGGCTGGCTGGTCGCCGGTGCGGGTGGGTTGTACATCTACGCGTTCGGGCATTCGGGCGTGGGCGGAGAACCAGAGGTTGCGGTAGCGACTGCGCCGGTTGTGCCGCTGGCTCCGATGACTCCGTTGTCTCCGTTGTCTCCGTTCAACCCCTTGACTCAGACGGAGCCAACGACCGCAACTCCTTCCGCTCAGGTCGTACCTCCGACCTCCGCTGTCGGTGCCGCTTCGGGCAACCGCGCAACATCCAGATCAGCAGTGACCACGACGCCGCCAGCCACAGCGGTTGCGCCCGCGGCGACCCGCACACCAGCCAAGGCGTCCGTGTCATTGACAGCGCCGGGCAGTCGGGCAGCCACCGCAACCGCGGCAACCGACCCTAAGGCGCAGTGCACCGGCCTGGGTTTTTTTGCAGCATCGAGGTGCATGGCAGCGCAATGTGCGAAGGCCGAGCACAGCGCGCACCCGGCCTGTACAGCGGTGCTTCAGCAACAACGTCTGATGGAAGAGAAGCGCAACCCGACGATGGCGAACTGAGCGGTCCGCCTGCGGGCTTCTTTTCAGGTCTGGCGAGGCGCGACGGCTTTCCAGCTGCGGCTCACTTTGCCCTGGCCGTCGACGCTCTCCAACTGGACGTCGAAACCCCACAGCCGCGCGACGTGCTTGAGCACTTCTTCGGCTCCGTCGTTCAGCGGCAAGCCATTGCGCTGCGTGTGGCGCAGGGTCAGTGACCGGTCGCCGCGGGTGTTCACGTTCCAGACCTGGATGTCCGGCTCGCGGCAGCTGATGTCGTACTGCCGCGCCAACGACTCACGCAGCGCTTGGTAGCCGCTGTCGTCGTGGATCGCGGCGACCTCGAGCTCGCTGTCTTTCTCATGATCGCGAATCGCGAAGAGACGAAAGTCGCGCATCACCTTCGGGCTCAAGAACTGGCCGATGAAGCTCTCGTCCTTGAAGTTGCGCATCGCATAGTCGAGCGTCTTGACCCAGTCGCTGCCCGCGATGTCGGGGAACCAGCGACGGTCTTCTTCGGTCGGCTTCTCGCAGATGCGCCGCAGGTCTGTAAACATCGCGAAGCCGAGTGCATACGGGTTGATCCCGCTGTACGCACGGTGTCCGACCGGCGGTTGGTAGATCACGCCGGTGTGCGAACTCAGCCACTCGATCATGAACCCGTCGGCCAGCAAGCCGCGGTCGTACATGGTGTTGAGCAGGGTGTAGTGCCAGAAGGTGGCCCAGCCCTCGTTCATCACCTGGGTCTGACGCTGCGGATAGAAATACTGCGCAACCTTGCGAACGATGCGCACGACCTCGCGTTGCCATGGTTCCAGCAGCGCCGCGTTTTTCTCGATGAAGTACAGCAGATTTTCTTGCGGCTCGTCCGGGAAGCGCTTGGCGGCCGCCGCCTCCGCGGCCTGGCCTTCACGGCGCGGCAGCGTGCGCCACAGGTCGTTGATCTGCTGCTGCATGTGCTGCTCGCGCTCGGCGCGCTGCAGGCTCTCTTGCGCGAGCGAACGGCGCTGCGGGCGGCGATAACGATCCACACCGTAGTTCATCAGCGCATGGCAAGAGTCGAGCAGCTCTTCGACCGAGTCGACGCCATGACGCTGCTCGCATTCGGCGATGTAGTGCCGCGCGTAGACAAGGTAGTCGATGATGGACGACGCGTCGGTCCACATCCGGAAGAGGTAGTTGCCCTTGAAGAAGCTGTTGTGTCCATATGCCGCGTGCGCGATCACCAGGGCTTGCATCGCCATGGTGTTCTCTTCCATGAGATAGGCAATGCACGGGTCGGAGTTGATGACGATTTCGTACGCCAGCCCCATGTGGCCGCGGCGGTAGTTCTTCTCGGTGAGGATGAACTGCTTGCCGTACGACCAGTGCCGGTAGAGCATCGGCATGCCGACGCTGGAGTAGGCGTCCATCATCTGCTCTGAACTGATCACCTCGAGCTGGTTGGGGTACACGTCGAGCCCGTAGCCTCGCGCCGTGCGCGCGATCTCGGTGTGATAGAGCTCGATGAGCTCGAAGGTCCAGTCAGAAGGGCTCGGCAGCGGCTGGTCCGCGCGTTCGAGGTTGGGCTCGATCAGCAGGTCGGTCATCTGGCGATTCCTTCCTTCTTGAACAGTTCGCGAAAGACGGGATAGATGTCTTGCGCGTCAGCCACTTTGCGCATCGCGAAGTTGGGCCGCATGCCTTGCAGCTGCGTGTACTCCTGCCACAGGTTCTGCTCGGCCTGTGCCACTTGCACGTAGGCGTAGTAGCGCACCATCGGCAAGATCTTTTCGTCGAGCAATTGGCGGCAGCGCCCACTGTCCTGATGCCAGTTGTCGCCATCGCTTGCCTGCGCGCCATAGATATTCCACTCGCCGCTCGGGTAGCGCGCCCGAATGATTTCGTCCATCAGCACCAAAGCGCTCGATACGACCGTACCGCCCGTTTCGGTCGCATGAAAGAACTCGTCCTCGGACACTTCTTCGGCCTGCGTGTGATGCCGCAAAAAGACCAGATCAATCTTTTCGTAATGCCGGGTCAGGAACAAATAGAGCAGCATGAAGAAGCGCTTGGACATGTCCTTGCGCGATTCGTCCATCGAGCCCGAAACGTCCATCAAACAAAACATGACCGCTTTGGCACTCGGCACCGGCGTCTTTACGCGATTGCGGTAACGCAGGTCGATCGGGTCGATGTACGGCACATGACGCGCGGTACGGCGCAGCTCTTCGATTTGCGCTTCGGTTTCTTCGATCTCTTTTTGCACCAGGGACGGTACCGCGTGCGGATGCGCCCGCAACGCCAACAAGTGCGCTTCGAGCCGGCGCAACTCTTTGCGTGGCTCGCCACCGAGCGCGATGCGGCGGGCGAGGGCGCCGCGCATGGAGCGCACGACATGCAGGTTGGTCGGTGAGCCGTCGCTGGTAAAGCCGGCGCGATGGCTCTTCCACTCCGGCACTTCGGCAATTTGCGTTCGGATCAGGTGCGGCAACGCCAGGTCTTCGAAGAATGCGTGCATGAATTCTTCGCGGGTAAGGCGGAACACGAAGTCGTCTTCGCCTTCGCCGCCGTCGCCCGCTTCACCGCTCCCACTGCCGCCGCCCGATTGGCCCGGCGGCCGCTTGATGCGATCACCCTTCAGGTACTCCTGATTGCCGGGGTGTACGTATTCGCGGTTGCCGCCTGGCGCATGCCCGAAGGCCGGCTCGGACACGTCGCGACGCGGCAGGGTGACGTCTTCACCCTGCGCAAGATCGCGGATGTTTCGGCCACTGACCGCCTTGCGCACGGCCTCCTGGATTTGCCCGCGATAACGCCGAAGGAAGCGCTCGCGATTGCCGATCGACTTGTTCTTTCCCGACAAACGCCGATCGATGATCTGCTGCAGGATGGCCACTGTTTCGCAACTCCTTGTGCGGTGAAATCGGGGACTCTAGGAACTCTTGCGTACCCTTAAATACCATTCGCACAGCAGCCGGACCTGCTTCGCGGTGTATCCCTTGGCCACCATGCGATCGACGAAGTCCTCGTGCTTCTTCTGCTCGTCTGCACTGCTCTTGGTGTTGAAGCTGATAACGGGCAAGAGTTCTTCGGTGTTGGAGAACATCTTCTTCTCGATGACCGCGCGCAGCTTTTCATAGCTGGTCCATGCCGGATTGCGCCCTGCATTGCCGGCCCGTGCACGCAGCACGAAGTTGACGATCTCGTTGCGGAAATCTTTCGGGTTGCCGATGCCGGCCGGCCGCTCGATCTTCTCGAGCTCGCCGTTGAGCGACGCACGATCGAACACTTCGCCCGTGTCGACGTCGCGGTACTCCTGGTCCTGAATCCAGTAGTCGGCGTAAGTCACGTAGCGGTCGAAGATGTTTTGCCCGTACTCGCTGTAGCTCTCGAGGTACGCCGTCTGGATTTCCTTGCCGATGAACTCGGCATAGCGCGGTGCCAACAGCTCCTTGATATAGCTGATGTACTTTTGCTCGACCTCGGGTGCGAACTGTTCGCGCTCGATCTGTTGCTCCAGCACATACATCAAGTGCACCGGGTTGGCCGCGACTTCGGTGCTGTCGAAATTGAAGACCTTGGAGATGATCTTGAAGGCGAAACGTGTCGACACGCCACTCATGCCTTCGTCGACGCCGGCGTAGTCGCGGTACTCCTGCAACGACTTGGCCTTGGGATCGGTGTCCTTCAGGTTGTCGCCGTCGTAGATCTGCATCTTGCTGAAGATGCTGGAGTTCTCGGGCTCTTTCAAGCGCGTGAGCACCGACAGCTGCGCCATCATTCGAAGCGTGCCGGGCGCGCAGGGCGCCGCAGCCAGCGACGAGTTGCGCACGAGCTTTTCGTAGATCTTGATTTCTTCGGAGGCGCGCAGGCAGTAGGGCACCTTGACGATGTAGATCCGGTCGAGAAAAGCCTCGTTGTTCTTGTTGTTGCGGAAGGCCTTCCACTCGCTCTCGTTGCTGTGCGCCAGCACGATGCCGTCGAACGGAATAGCGCCGAAACCTTCAGTGCCCTTGAAGTTGCCTTCTTGCGTCGCGGTGAGCAGCGGATGCAGCACCTTGATGGGCGCCTTGAACATTTCCACGAACTCGAGCAGGCCCTGGTTGGCCAGGCACAGGCCGCCTGAATACGCGTACGCATCGGTGTCGTCCTGCGCGAATGTTTCGAGCTTGCGGATGTCTACCTTGCCCACCAATGACGAGATGTCCTGGTTGTTTTCGTCGCCTGGCTCGGTCTTGGCAACAGCCACTTGCCTCAGCACCGATGGGTACCGCTTGACCACCTTGAACTTACGGATGTCGCCACCGAATTCTTCGAGGCGCTTCACAGCCCATGGCGACAGGATGCGGTTCAGGTAGCGGCGCGGAATGCCGTATTCTTTTTCGAGGATCTCGCCGTCTTCGGCTGCATCGAAAAGGCCGAGCGGGGTCTCGTTGACTGGCGAGCCTTGAATGGCATAGAACGGCACGTGCTCCATGAGCTGCTTGAGCCGCTCTGCGATGGAACTCTTGCCGCCGCCAACGGGGCCGAGCAGGTACAGGATCTGCTTCTTTTCTTCGAGCCCTTGTGCGGCATGGCGGAAGTACGACACCACCTGCTCGATGGCCTCCTCCATGCCGTAGAACTCTTTGAAAGCCGGGTATATCTTCAGAACCTTGTTGGCAAAGATCCGCGACAGACGCGAGTCATTTCGCGTGTCGACCATCTCGGGCTCGCCGATCGCCTTGAGCATCCGCTCTGCGGCGGTGGCATACGCAACAGGCTCGCGTTTGCATATGTCGAGGTAGTCCGATAGCGAAAGGACTTCCTCGCGTGTGCGTTCGTAGCGGGCGGCATAACTGCTGATCACATCCATAGAACACCTCCATCGAGTGAGCGAAAACACTGCACGGACTTACCGTACTGCACATAACGCGTCAATCGGGCTACCGGTGGTCCGAAATGCGGGGCTGCGCAGAAAAAACTTCGTCGCCAAATCCGTTCAATTAGCTTAAAGCAAAGAGCGCGCCTGCAGTAGGCGGCCTTCGCAGACACCCTTTTTAAGAAGGTACTGTGTTGTGAAAAGTTCCTCGTTGGCGCAGGAGAGCGTCTCTGAAACGAGACAGCCTAGTTTGCTATGAGCACATAAAAAAAGCGGCCTCTGGGGCCGCTTGCTTCCGCTCGATTAACTAAAGAACTCCTTTGCCTTGTCGATCCAGCCCTTGTCTGTCGGGCTGTGCTTGTCGCCTCCGTTTTTGAGCGACTCGTCGAGCTCCTTGAGCAACTTGCGCTGGTGCTCGGTGAGCTTGACCGGCGTCTCGACACGCACATGGCAGTACAAGTCCCCCGGGTAACTGGAACGCACGCCCTTGATGCCCTTGCCGCGCAGCCGAAACTGCTTGCCGCTTTGCGTGCCGTCGGGGATGTCGATGGCGGCTGCACCCTTCAAGGTCGGCACCTTGATCTCGCCGCCGAGCGCTGCCGTGGTCACCGCAACGGGCACGACGCAATGCAGGTCATCGCCATCGCGTTCGAAGAGCTCGTGCTTCTTCAAGCGGATCTCGATGTACAGGTCACCTGGCGGACCGCCGTTGGTGCCGGGTTCGCCGTTGCCGGTACTGCGGATGCGCATGCCGTCATCGATCCCTGAAGGGATCTTGACCTCGAGCGTCTTGTTGTTCTTGATCTTGCCCTGGCCATGGCACACCGCACAGGGTTCCGGGATGAGCTTGCCCGTGCCGTGGCAGGTCGGGCAGGTTTGCTGCACGCTGAAAAAGCCTTGCCGCATCTGCACCGCGCCTGCTCCATGGCAGGTTGTGCACACGATCGGCTTGGTGCCGGCCTTGGCGCCGCTGCCATGGCAAGTGCCGCACTCGTCCCAGCTCGGGATGCGGATCTGGGCTTCCTTGCCTTCGGCTGCTTCTTCGAGAGTGACTTCCATGGCGTAGCTCAAGTCACCGCCGCGGAATACCTGGCGCCCGCCACTGGTGCGCCCACGCGCACCACCGAAGACGTCGCCAAAGATGTCGCCAAAGGCCTCTGCGAAGCCGCCGAAGCCTTCTGCGCCGGGACCGCCGCGCATGTTGGGGTCGACGCCGGCAAAACCATGCTGGTCGTAGGCCGCGCGCTTCTGGCTGTCCGACAGCATTTCGTAGGCTTCCTTGACCTCCTTGAACTTGTCCTCGGCGGCCTTGGTGGTGTCGCCGTGATTTCGGTCAGGGTGGTGCTTCATCGCAAGCTTGCGATAAGACTTCTTGATTTCTTCCTCGCTGGCATTCTTGGGAACGCCGAGGGTTTCGTAGTAGTCGCGTTTGGTGGCCATGGGCGGAGTTCGCAGGGTTCGCGGGTTCGGTCGGTGCAGGCGGCTTGAAGCGGAAAAGGCTGGACCACCCGCAAAGGTGATCCAGCCCGGTTTCCGCGCAGATCAGGGCAACAAGATCAGCCCTTCTTCACTTCCTTGACTTCGGCGTCGACGACGTTGTCGTCGGCCGGCGCGCTTGCCGCTTGCGGGCCAGCCGCTGCGCCGCC